>NZ_JAILZV010000113.1 GCF_023512315.1 Anoxybacillus sp. | reverse complement strand
TTCCGTCGTGCGCAAAAACAAGCGATTCAACGCACAATGCGCGCAGGAGCAAAAGGAATTAAAACGATGGTATCTGGACGTCTAGGCGGTGCGGACATCGCTCGTTCTGAACATTACAGTGAAGGAACAGTTCCACTCCACACTCTTCGCGCTGACATCGATTATGCAACTGCAGAAGCAGACACAACATACGGAAAAATCGGTGTGAAAGTATGGATTTATCGTGGAGAGGTCCTTCCGACGAAAAAGAAAACTGAGGAAGGAGGAAATTAATCATGTTAATGCCAAAACGCGTAAAATTCCGTCGTGAACATCGTGGACGCATGAAAGGCCGTGCAAAAGGCGGTACCGAAGTACATTTTGGTGAATACGGATTGCAAGCGTTAGAATCTGCTTGGATTACAAACCGTCAAATCGAAGCTGCTCGTCGTGCGATGACTCGTTACATGAGACGTGGCGGTAAAGTATGGATTAAAATCTTCCCTTCAAAACCTTACACGGCGAAACCGCTAGAAGTGCGGATGGGTTCCGGTAAAGGGGCGCCAGAAGGCTGGGTAGCAGTCGTGAAACCTGGGAAAGTAATGTTTGAAATCGCGGGTGTTTCTGAAGAAGTAGCACGTGAAGCATTGCGTCTTGCTTCTCACAAACTTCCGATCAAATGTAAGTTCGTAAAACGTGAAGAAATTGGTGGTGAATCTAATGAAAGCTAAAGAAATCCGTGACCTTACCACTGCCGAGATTGAACAAAAAATTAAATCGTTAAAAGAAGAGTTGTTTAACCTTCGCTTCCAATTAGCGACAGGCCAATTGGAAAATACAGCGCGCATTCGTGAAGTGCGCAAAGCAATTGCACGCATGAAAACGATCATCCGCGAAAGAGAGATCGCTGCGAATAAATAATGGCTTGAGAGGAGGTTCGCGAAATGAGTGAACGCAATCAACGCAAAGTATACGTTGGCCGTGTTGTTTCTGACAAAATGGACAAAACAATCACGGTTCTTGTCGAAACTTACAAAAAGCACCCGCTTTATGGAAAGCGTGTAAAATACTCAAAAAAATACAAAGCGCATGACGAGAACAATGTAGCAAAAGTTGGCGACATCGTTAAAATTATGGAAACACGTCCGCTTTCTGCAACAAAACGTTTCCGTCTTGTCGAAGTAGTTGAAAAAGCGGTTATTCTTTAATATGTTCGGATCGGTGATACAATTCCGAAGGGAGGTCTCGTAAATGATTCAACAAGAAACTCGTATGAAAGTTGCTGACAACTCTGGTGCGCGCGAAGTGCTTGTCATCAAAGTACTAGGTGGTTCTGGTCGTCGTTATGCGAACATCGGTGACGTTGTCGTCGTGACAGTCAAGGACGCAACACCAGGTGGCGTTGTTAAAAAAGGTCAAGTCGTGAAAGCGGTCGTTGTCCGCACAAAACGTGGCGTACGTCGTTCGGACGGTTCTTACATCCGCTTTGATGAGAACGCATGCGTTATTATTCGTGACGATAAGAGCCCACGCGGAACACGTATTTTCGGACCTGTTGCGCGTGAATTGCGCGAAAAAGACTTCATGAAAATCGTTTCTTTAGCTCCAGAAGTAATTTAATGAAAAGGGAAAGCCTTTCAAGGAGGTGCGAACTGCGATGCATGTAAAAAAAGGTGATAAAGTACAAGTAATCTCTGGAAAAGACAAAGGGAAACAAGGCGTAATCCTTGCAGCATTCCCGAAACAAAACCGAGTGCTTGTCGAAGGAGTAAACATCGTTAAAAAACACGCAAAACCATCTCAAGCAAATCCTCAAGGCGGCATTATTAGCAAAGAGGCGCCAATTCACGTTTCTAACGTAATGCCTCTAGATCCTAAAACAGGAACGCCAACTCGCGTAGGATATAAAGTAGTAGATGGGAAAAAAGTACGTTACGCGAAAAAATCTGGTGAAATTTTAGATAAATAATCGTGATGTGAGAAAGGAGGTACTTACATGAACCGCCTAAAAGAAAAATATATGAAAGAAGTTACTCCTGCTCTCATGAGCAAGTTTAACTATAAATCTGTAATGCAAGTTCCAAAAATCGAAAAAATCGTTATTAACATGGGTGTCGGTGATGCGGTGCAAAACGCCAAAGCACTGGACAGCGCTGTGGAAGAATTAGCACTAATCTCTGGTCAAAAGCCAGTTGTAACTCGTGCGAAAAAATCAATCGCTGGCTTCCGCCTTCGTGAAGGAATGCCAATCGGAGCGAAAGTAACATTACGTGGCGAGCGTATGTATGAGTTTTTAGATAAATTAATCTCTGTTTCGCTTCCACGCGTACGTGACTTCCGTGGTGTATCGAAAAAAGCATTTGACGGACGTGGAAACTATACGCTAGGGATTAAAGAACAATTAATTTTCCCTGAGATTGATTACGATAAAGTCAACAAAGTTCGTGGGATGGACATTGTCATCGTTACTACTGCGAACACAGACGAAGAAGCTCGTGAGTTATTAACATTGCTCGGTATGCCGTTCCAAAAATAATGATCCCATTCGTAAAAAGAGGGAGGCGAAAACGTGGCTAAGAAATCAATGATCGCGAAACAAAAACGCACGCCAAAGTTTAAAGTGCAAGCGTACACTCGTTGTGAGCGTTGCGGACGCCCGCACTCTGTGTATCGCAAATTTAAACTTTGCCGTATTTGTTTCCGTGAATTAGCGTATAAAGGTCAAATTCCTGGTGTGAAAAAAGCAAGCTGGTAATCAACCCGTGAATTGGGAAGGAGGTAAAACATAATGGTGATGACAGATCCAATTGCAGATATGCTAACTCGCATTCGTAATGCGAACATGGTACGTCACGAGAAACTAGAAGTTCCGGCTTCGAAAATGAAAAGAGAAATCGCAGAAATTTTAAAACGTGAAGGTTTCATTCGTGATGTCGAATACATTGAAGACAACAAACAAGGGATTCTCCGTATCTTCTTAAAATACGGCCCGAATAATGAACGTGTAATTACAGGGCTTAAACGTATTAGCAAACCTGGATTGCGCGTATATGCGAAAGCAAATGAAGTACCACGCGTACTGAACGGTTTAGGTATTGCAATTCTTTCTACGTCTCAAGGAATTTTAACAGACAAAGAAGCGCGTCAAAAAGGTACTGGCGGCGAAGTGTTAGCATACATTTGGTAATTAGTCTTTTCAAGAATGGAGGTGTCAAGTATGTCACGTGTTGGTAAAAAACCAATTGAAATTCCGGCTGGTGTCACAGTCACAATCAACGGCAACACAGTTACAGTAAAAGGACCGAAAGGCGAATTGACTCGCACTTTCCATCCGGACATGACGATTACGTTAGAAGGTAACACTTTAACGGTTACTCGCCCAAGCGATGAAAAAGCGCATCGTACACTTCACGGTACGACTCGCAGCTTGCTTGCAAACATGGTGGAAGGTGTTTCGAAAGGATATGAGAGAGGGCTTGAATTAGTAGGGGTCGGTTACCGTGCTTCCAAACAAGGCAAAAAACTTGTGCTTAGCGTCGGTTACTCTCATCCTGTCGAAATCGAACCGGAAGAAGGGCTTGAGATCGAAGTTCCTTCACAAACAAAAATCATTGTTAAAGGTGCGGACAAACAACGCGTTGGTGAATTAGCAGCGAATATTCGTGCGGTACGTTCGCCAGAACCATATAAAGGAAAAGGAATTCGTTACGAAGGCGAAGTTGTACGTCGCAAAGAGGGTAAAACAGGTAAAAAATAATGCTGCTTAGGTAAATGAAAGGAGTGACGGAAATGATCACTAAGCTTGATAAAAACGCAGTTCGGAAAAAAAGACACGCTCGTGTTCGTCGCAAAGTAGTTGGAACTGCTGAACGTCCACGCTTAAATGTGTTCCGTTCGAACAAGCACATTTACGCGCAAATTATTGATGATGTCAAAGCAGTAACGATTGTTAGTGCGTCAACATTAGATAAAGAATTCAACTTAGAATCAACTGGAAACGTAGAAGCAGCTCAAAAAGTGGGCGAACTAGTTGCAAAACGTGCACTAGAAAAAGGAATTAAAAGCGTCGTATTTGACCGCGGCGGTTACTTATATCATGGACGTGTAAAAGCACTTGCAGACGCTGCTCGTGAAGCTGGTCTAGAATTCTAATTATAAAGGAGGGACAAAGATGCGTCGCATTGATCCAAACAAACTTGAACTTGAAGAACGCGTTGTTGCCGTTAACCGCGTAGCAAAAGTAGTAAAAGGTGGACGTCGATTCCGTTTCGCTGCTCTAGTCGTTGTCGGAGATAAAAACGGTCATGTCGGATTTGGAACAGGGAAAGCTCAAGAAGTTCCAGATGCGATTCGCAAAGCAATTGAAGATGCTAAGAAAAACTTAATTACTGTACCAATCGTTGGCACAACAATCCCTCACGAAGTGATCGGACACTTCGGCGCAGGCGAAATCATCTTAAAGCCAGCTTCTGAAGGTACAGGGGTTATCGCCGGTGGTCCTGCTCGTGCCGTATTAGAGTTGGCAGGCGTTAGCGACATTTTATCAAAATCGATCGGTTCGAACACACCAATCAACATGGTGCGCGCAACAATCGACGGCTTAAAGCAATTGAAACGTGCTGAAGACGTAGCAAAATTGCGCGGTAAAACAGTTGAGGAACTGTTAGGATAAGGAGGGAAATACAATGGCGAAAAAATTAGCGATTACCCTCACTCGCAGCGTGATTGGTCGTCCGGAAGATCAACGCGTCACGGTTAAAACATTAGGATTACGAAAATTGCATCAAACAGTTGTGCATAACGACAATCCAGCCATTCGCGGAATGATTAATAAAGTGTCTCATCTTGTAAAAGTTCAAGAATTAGAACAATAATGAACATAAGGAGGTGCCTCGCGATGAAACTTCATGAACTACAACCAGCACCAGGTTCTCGCAAAGAACGTAACCGTGTAGGTCGCGGGATTGGTTCTGGTAACGGGAAAACGTCTGGCAAAGGTCATAAAGGTCAAAACGCTCGTTCTGGTGGCGGTGTAAGACTTGGTTTTGAAGGTGGTCAAACTCCGCTATTCCGTCGCTTGCCGAAACGCGGTTTTACAAACATTCATCGTAAAGAATATGCGATCGTCAACCTTGACGCGTTAAACCGTTTTGAAGACGGTACAGAAGTCACACCTGAACTTTTATTAGAAACAGGCGTAGTCAGCAAACTAAAAGCTGGTGTGAAAATTCTTGGGAACGGTCAACTTGAGAAAAAATTGACAGTAAAAGCACATAAATTCTCCTCTGCTGCGAAAGAAGCGATTGAAGCTGTTGGCGGTAAAACTGAGGTGATTTAATGTTTCGAACAATCTCCAACTTTATGCGCGTGGGTGACATAAGAAAGAAAATTTTATTTACCCTCCTTATGCTCATTGTATTTCGCATCGGAACGTTCATTCCGGTGCCAAATGTGAACGCAGATGTATTGAAAGTGCAAGACCAGTTAAATGTGTTTGGTGTTCTCAATACATTTGGAGGAGGGGCATTAAAAAAATTCTCCATTTTTGCTATGGGCGTAATGCCATATATTACAGCCTCCATCATTGTGCAATTGTTGCAGATGGATGTTGTTCCGAAATTTACGGAATGGTCAAAACAAGGAGAAGTTGGGCGCCGTAAATTAGCTCAGTTTACCCGCTATTTTACGATTGTACTCGGCTTTATCGAAGGATTTGGGATGTCCTACGGATTCAATAACATGACTGGTGGGGTGTTAATTAAAAATCCTGGAATCCCAACTTACTTGCTTATCGCGACCGTGTTAACAGCTGGCACAGCGTTTTTAATGTGGTTAGGAGAACAAATTACCGCAAAAGGTGTCGGGAACGGCATTTCTATCATTATTTTTGCCGGTATTGTTTCTGGAATCCCATCCACATTGAATCAAATTTATGCCCAGCAGTTTGAAGATGCTGGCGACCAGTTGTTTTTACGAATTGTAACGGTTCTTTTGATTGCGTTAGCGGTCATCGCAGTTATTGTTGGGGTAATCTATATCCAACAAGCGTTCCGTAAAATTCCGATTCAATATGCGAAACGTCTAGAAGGACGTAGCCCAGTAGGTGGACATTCCACCCATTTGCCGTTAAAAGTCAATCCGGCAGGGGTAATCCCTGTTATTTTTGCCGTGTCGTTTATTGTTGCTCCACCGACAATTGCATCGTTTTTCGGCTCGAATGATGTGACAACGTGGATTAAGAAAACGTTTGATTATACACAACCAGTTGGTATGATAATATACGTGGCATTAATCATTGCCTTTACGTATTTCTATGCGTTTGTTCAAGTAAACCCTGAACAAATGGCAGACAATCTCAAAAAACAAGGCGGTTATATTCCAGGCATTCGTCCAGGAAGAAACACACAAGAATATGTTACAAAAATTCTTTATCGACTTACGTTCGTCGGATCAATATTCTTAGCAGTAATCGCTGTTCTTCCTGTCTTCTTTGTGAAATTTGCTGATTTGCCGGCGTCCGCTCAAATTGGTGGAACGAGCTTGCTCATTGTCGTTGGCGTTGCGTTGGAAACGATGAAGCAGCTCGAAAGCCAGTTAGTCAAGCGGCATTACAAAGGCTTTATTAAATAGAGAGGTTGGCGGGGAAGTTTAATTCCCTCTACCTCATCTAGCAATGAGGGGGAACAATTATGAACTTAGTTTTGATGGGGTTGCCGGGTGCCGGAAAAGGTACTCAAGCCGAAAAAATTGTGCAAGAATATGGAATTCCTCATATCTCGACAGGTGACATGTTCCGTGCGGCCATCAAAGAAGGAACAGCGTTAGGATTACAAGCTAAGGCATATATGGATCGCGGCGATCTTGTACCAGACGAAGTGACAATTGGTATCGTTCGTGAACGCTTAAGCAAAGACGACTGCCAAAAAGGATTTTTGCTTGATGGGTTCCCACGAACAGTTGCCCAAGCAGAAGCATTGGAAGCAATGTTAGCTGAACTTGGCCGTTCGATTGATTATGTCATTAACATCGAAGTCGATAAAGCTCTTTTAATGGAACGGTTAACAGGAAGACGTATTTGTAAAGAATGCGGTGCGACGTACCATCTTGTGTTTAACCCGCCAGCGAAGCTAGGTGTTTGTGATAAATGTGGCGGTGAATTATACCAACGTGCTGACGATAACGAAGAAACGGTCGCGAACCGTTTGGAAGTTAACATGAAACAAACGCAACCGTTGCTCGATTTTTATCGCACGAAAGGGTATTTGCGCAACATTAACGGGCAACAAGAAATCGAGCAAGTCTTTGCCGATATTTGTGAATTGCTTGGGGGCTTAAAATAATGATCATTTGCAAAACCCCGCGTGAAATTGACATTATGCGTGAAGCTGGGCGAATCGTTGCTTTGACTCACCAAGAGTTGAAAAAGCATATTCAGCCGGGAATCACAACAAAAGAGCTGGATCATATCGCTGAAACGGTGATTCGTCAGCATGGGGCAATTCCTTCTTTTAAAGGGTACAACGGCTTTCCAGGCAGCATTTGTGCGTCGGTGAATGAGCAGTTAGTTCATGGCATCCCTGGAGATCGGGTGTTAAAAGAAGGCGATATTATTAGCATTGACATCGGTGCCCAATACAACGGATATCACGGCGATTCCGCTTGGACGTATCCAGTCGGCGAAATTGATGAAGAAACGAAAAAATTACTTGAAGTAACGGAACAATCGTTATATAAAGGAATACAGGAAGCAAAACCAGGCGCCCGCTTATCGAACATCTCTCACGCGATTCAAACGTTTGTCGAATCATACAATTTTTCGATTGTACGTGAGTATGTCGGGCATGGAATTGGTCAAAACTTACATGAAGACCCGCAAATTCCACATTATGGCCCGCCAAACAAGGGGCCGCGTTTAAAACCAGGCATGGTGTTATGCATTGAACCGATGGTCAACGCGGGGAGCCGTTATGTAAGGACTCTTGAGGATGACTGGACCGTGGTGACGGTCGACGGGAAAATGTGCGCTCACTTTGAGCATACGATCGCCATTACAGAGACCGGCTATGAAATTTTAACTACCCTTTAAATCAGGTCATTGCATACTGGCTCACCATGTCCAATCGGACAGATTGTGTCATCACACATGGTTGTGAAGCAGAACAATATGCTGTCGTTGTTGGATGTTTACAGACGAAAGCAAACGTCAGGCGTTTCGTCGCACGTTGCTTTCTATTTCCGAAAAGACAAAACAGCATTATTGAAACTGGTCGTGTGACAAACGGCATTAGGCGTGAAATTTGCCATCAAAACGTTACTGATTCGAAGAAGGGAGAGCCGATCTATGGCGAAGGACGATGTAATTGAAGTGGAAGGAACGGTCGTTGAAACGTTGCCAAACGCAATGTTCCGCGTCGAACTAGAAAATGGTCATACGGTGTTAGCACACGTTTCAGGTAAAATTCGTATGCATTTCATTCGTATTTTACCTGGGGATAAAGTTACGGTGGAATTATCTCCGTACGACTTAACTCGTGGCAGAATTACGTATCGTTATAAATAATGAGTACTCCGCATGAATAAGGAGGTAAAGATCATGAAAGTCAGACCATCAGTGAAGCCGATCTGCGAAAAATGCAAAGTCATTCGCAGACGCGGAAAAGTTATGGTTATTTGTGAAAATCCAAAACATAAACAAAAACAAGGGTAATTTTTAAGGAGGTGTACAACTTATGGCACGTATTGCAGGTGTAGATATTCCTCGTGACAAACGTGTAGTTATTTCTTTAACATACATTTACGGTATCGGTAAACCAACTGCACAAAAGATTTTAGCGGAAGCAGGTGTTTCAGAAGACACTCGCGTTCGTGATTTAACAGAAGAAGAACTAGGAAAAATTCGTGAAATCGTTGACCGTTTGAAAGTAGAGGGTGACCTTCGCCGCGAAGTATCGCTAAACATCAAACGTTTAATGGAAATTGGCTGCTATCGTGGTCTTCGCCATCGTCGCGGATTGCCAGTTCGCGGTCAAAATACGAAAAACAATGCTCGCACGCGTAAAGGTCCACGCCGTACAGTAGCGAACAAGAAAAAATAATTAAGTAAAGGAGGTACTTGAACGAATGGCACGTAAAACAAATACGCGCAAACGCCGCGTAAAAAAGAATATTGAATCCGGAATCGCTCATATTCGTTCTACATTCAACAACACAATCGTGACAATTACAGATGCTCACGGCAACGCAATCTCTTGGTCAAGTGCTGGTGCGTTAGGTTTTAAAGGTTCTCGCAAATCGACTCCATTTGCGGCACAAATGGCTGCGGAAGCAGCAGCAAAAGCTTCCATGGAGCATGGCATGAAAACTGTTGAAGTAAACGTAAAAGGTCCAGGCGCTGGTCGTGAGGCTGCAATCCGCGCGCTTCAAGCGGCAGGATTGGAAATTACAGCAATTAAAGACGTTACTCCTGTTCCACATAATGGATGCCGTCCGCCAAAACGTCGCCGTGTTTAATTTCTCTGTATAGATTTCGTATCCTTGTCAATAATGGGATATGGTATCATTTTTGGCAGAGAAATTTTGCTCAGCTACTGCGCACATTCGGGAACTGATTCATGGGGGAATTTCGATTAGGCGTGTACCGTTTGATCGGGGTTTCGACGTTTTGAAGGAGGGTATATATCATGATCGAAATCGAAAAGCCAAAAATCGAGACGGTTGAAATCAGCGAAGATGCCAAGTATGGCAAATTCGTCGTTGAACCACTTGAGCGTGGATATGGTACAACTTTGGGTAACTCCTTACGTCGTATCCTATT
>NZ_JAILZV010000112.1 GCF_023512315.1 Anoxybacillus sp. | reverse complement strand
GGCAAATCGTTTAATTGAGGATTGACAAGCCGCTCAATGCGCCGTTCCGAAATATTGGCCAATTCCGCTACCGCAATTTTCATAAAATCCATCGCCAAAGCGATTGGTTGGCCATGGAAGTTTCCACCAGAAATGACGGTCGCACCATCATCGAAAATAAGCGGGTTGTCGGTTGCTGCGTTCATCTCAATTTCAAGTTTTTCTTTGACGTAATCAAGCGCTTGCCAAGACGCACCATGCACTTGTGGAATGCAGCGAAGCGAGTAGGCGTCTTGGACGCGCAATTCTCCTTGTGCTGTCGTCAGCTTGCTTCCCGCTAAATATGAGCGGATGCGTTTCGCCACTTCTGTTTGTTGGCGGTAGCCGCGCACAAGGTGCACGCGCTCATCGAATGCATCAACAATCCCACGCAACCCTTCCATCGTTACTGCGGCAATTAGTTCGCTTTCATACGCTAGCTGCTCTGCCTCTAAATAGCCGACTACCCCCATTGCCGTCATTGCTTGTGTACCGTTAATAAGAGCTAATCCTTCTTTCGCCTTTAACGAAAGTGGAGCGATTCCTTCTTTCGTCAACGCTTCCATTGCCAACACGCGCTGTCCGCGGTAAAACACTTCTCCTTCGCCAAGCAATGCGAGCGCTAAATGCGATAATGGCGCTAAGTCCCCGCTCGCACCGAGAGAACCTTGCTGCGGAACGACTGGATGAATATGCGCATTTAATAAATCAAGCAACCGTTGAATGACGACGGGGCGAACACCCGAGTAGCCTTTTAAAAGCGCATTCGCTCGCAGCAATAACATCGCACGTGATACAATTTCCGGAAACGGATCACCTACTCCGCAAGCGTGCGAATGAATTAAATTCCACTGTAGCTCTTCGACATCGTCTGCCTCAATAAACACATCACTAAACTTTCCAAACCCAGTCGTAATGCCGTATACGATTCGTTTATTGGCGACGATTTCATCAACCGCTTGTCGGCTGCGCGCCGCCTCGTCCATACTCTCTTTTGCTGCGATGACTTTTTCGTTATCGTACAATACTCGTTTTACCTCATCTAACGTCAACGTATGACCTGTTAAAATGACCACGCTCACACCCCATCCCTTTAATAAAATAAAGAAGGAGGCTACACCACCATTTAGTGGGATAGCCTCCTTCTGAACTAAATACCTATAGGCTACATATGATTGATTCCTAATCCGATTGTTTCATGCTCTAACCCGCGAATCGGCGCTCCGATGGTTCCGTACAAAGCAACAGCAATCCATTCGCCTTCTGCTTCGTTTTCATATGGCATGCCGCGCACTACCGCAAACCGAAGACCGACCGTTCGCATTAAATCGCCTAACTCTACCTGACCTCTTGTAACCCCTTGCATCGCTTCGACCACCGCGTGATATAAAGCGTGCATTTCCCGATACAGTTCGCCATTTACGACACCGTTTCGTTTTGCTGCTGTTTCGATGGCAGCAACAATTTTTTGCAATTCCATCGAACCAACTTTTCCTTTGCAGTAGCGCCACTGCAATGACGATAAGTGCTCAAGCACCGCTTGTTCCTCTTCCTCTTCCATTAACGCGAGCAAAATCGCATTGCGGCCGATTCTTCCTCCTGCCTGCTTTAGCAACACACACCAACACCTATTTTTTTAATTTTCTAAAAAACTAATCGTCTATCTCCATTGTAACGGTCGGTGTTTCTCACTGTCAATTATTTTTTACCATATTTTAGTAAATTAATATGGTAATATGGTAGTATGATAAAGGAAGAAGCTCTATTCTTTCGCGCATTGTTTTCCTTTCTCGTAATACTTCTTCCACTCTTGCTCCGGTACAAAACTACCACCCGTAGCCCAGCATAAATGGGTCGGTTCGGCCATGGTTTCTGCTAGTTGTAGAGAATGTTGAAGTAGAGCAATCGGGCCATAAACCCCTGCAAGAGCGGACGGCTCTAAGGAAAGACGTTCATTGTCGTACAGGAGCGCTAACAGTTGAAATAGTGTTTTATCATTGACTGTATAGATGCCACTCACTAATGGTTCTACCGTTTTTCCGACGAAGCGGGACGGTCGTCCGACCGCAAGCCCGTCTGCTTCTGTTTTATTATCAATCCCAACATCCTTCACGCTGATTTGATCATGGAGTCCAGTCATCATTCCAAGCAACATGCACGGGGCATGGGTCGGTTCGGCAAAAAAACAATGAACGGCGTCACCAAATACTAGCTTTAAACCGAACGTGATGCCGCCTGGCGCTCCCCCGACGCCGCACGGAAGGTAGACAAAAAGCGGATGGTCACGGTCGACAACGATTTCTTTTTCTTCTAACTGTTTTTTTAGACGTAACGCTGCGACCGCATAGCCGAGAAATAAATGCGGAGAATTTTCATCATCGATAAAATAATTGTTCGGCTCTTGCGCCGCTTCCTTTCGTCCTTGTTCGACTGCAGCACTGTAATCTGCCAAATGTTCGATGACGTGAACGCCGTGTTTTCGTAACAACTCTTTTTTCCATTGTTTCGCCTCTGCCGACATATGTACTACGACACGAAACCCTAGTTTCGCACCAATAATGCCGATGCTTAGCCCGAGATTCCCCGTCGAGCCGACAGTCAGTGAAAACTGGGAGAAAAACTGACGAAATGGCTCGCTCGCAAAAACGGAATAATTGTCGTTCAGTGAAACTAACCCGTGCGCTAATGCCAATTGCTCCGCATGCACTAACACTTCGTACACTCCGCCTCTTGCTTTGACCGAACCAGCAATCGGCAAATGGCTATCGCACTTAAGCCACATTTTCCCCACAATCGGTGTTAGGAACATCGCCTCCATTGCCTGTTGTGCCTGCTCGATTTCGATAAGCGGCGATTCAATGATCCCGTTCGTTTCCGGAAAAGCGGTCGCAAAAAACGGGGCAAACCGCCGCAGCCGTGCCTCTGCTTCGAATACATCGCGTTCGCTAAACGGTAGATGGCAGCTAACGTCCGCAAACGGTCGGTGGTGTGGATTGTGCCAAAACACTTCGTTCGTTGCTAAAATATTCTCGAATAGCGGATACATCGCTTTCCATTCTTCTAGCCGTTTGCCGTGAATGATTTGTTCCATTTTCCTCATCTCCTTCGTCTATTAATTACACCATTTTTTTCTTTTCTCCTCTTTCGCATCATTTACATTTTATTCAAAAAATGATATCATTGTGATATAAAAAGAAAAGGGGGAGAGTTTAGTGAGGGAAACAAAAGCGTGGTATGTCAATGGCGGTATTGGTGTCGTGCTCATTCTTTTTTTAGTAATTTGGGCAGCGTTGCTATTCGTCCAGTATATGTCGATCGTGCTTCCAGCTGTTTTAGTCGTACTTGCGCTGTTATTAGCTACAGGAATGACGATTGTTCAACCGAACCAAGCAAAAGTCGTCACCTTTTTCGGGCGCTATTTAGGAAGCATTCGCGATAGCGGGTTGTTTTTGACGATTCCGTTGACAATTCGGCAAACCGTTTCCCTCCGCGTCCGCAACTTTAATAGCAGCACGCTAAAAGTGAACGATGTCGAAGGAAATCCGATTGAAATCGCGGCGGTTATCGTCTTTAAAGTTGTCGATTCCGCTAAAGCGGTGTTTGATGTCGAAAGCTATGAAAAATTTGTCGCGATTCAAAGCGAAACAGCGATTCGCCATGTTGCGACGAAATATCCGTATGATACGTTTGAAGGGCACGAAATTACATTACGCGGAAATGCGGATGTTATTTCCGATGTCCTCGCTAGTGAACTACAAGCGCGATTAACCGTTGCTGGCGTAGAAGTTGTCGAAGCGCGGCTGAGCCACCTCGCCTATTCTCCGGAAATTGCCAGTGCGATGCTGCAGCGCCAGCAAGCATCTGCGATTTTAGCGGCACGCAAAAAAATCGTCGAAGGAGCCGTTTCCATGGCGCAAATGGCGATTGAACAGCTTGACAAAGAAGGTATTTTAGAGTTAGATGATGAAAGAAAGGCAGCTATGGTCAATAATTTAATGGTGGCGATCGTTTCTGAGCGCGCCACTCAGCCGGTTATCAATACCGGAAGTTTATATTGATGGTTGTGGAGTGCGATGACAAACAAAAAAAGTTTTCCGTTGCGAATTGACCCTGCATTATACGAAGTCATTGCCCGTTGGGCGCAAGACGAGTTCCGCAGCGTCAACGCCCATATCGAATTTTTGTTGCGCGAAGCCGCCCGCAAAGAAGGCCGGCTAAAAAAAGACGGCACGAAAGCAAACGAATCCCCTTAGCCTCTTGTTCATATCGAGCAAGAGGTTTTCTATTACCTACATAATTAAATATGCATATACTATTAATAATTATTCATTTTATAGTTTTCTAAGCTTTCTATCTATTTTCATCATATTTCCACAAATGTGCTATACCATTTATCCAATTTTGTTATATGATATATGTAAAAATCTTTGGGGGATATAAGGGTGTGAACGATGATGCTAACAGAAAAAGAGAGAAAAAGCATATGGTTAGTCATTGGGGCGTTTTTCGTCTTTGTTGCTGCATACGTGTTTCGCGACAAGCTGTACGTCGTTCCGCACGGTGAGCATTATTTAACGGTGCATACGATTTTAGAGTTTTTTAGTATTACAGTGTCGTTCGCCATCGCGATTCAAGGGCTCATGCTTTTTCCGCAACATTTATCACGCCATCGGCTTTGGATTTCAGGGACGTTTCTTGCCATTGGACTCATTGACTTGTTGCATACCCTTTCGTATCAAGGAATGCCTGGACTCATTGTGACGGAAAGCTCCACACAAAAAGCGACATGGTTTTGGATTACCGCTCGTCTTACACAAGCAATCTTGCTATTTTTCGTCCTTTTATTTCCAGACAAACCAGTCAAGCGGTACGAAAAAGGATGGGTAACAATCGTCGCGCTCTTTTATGTAACGATTCTTTCCTTTGTTGTCATTCAGTACGAGCAACAACTGCCACACCTTGTCATTGAAGGGGTAGGAACGACCACGTTGAAAAATCAGCTTGAATATTTCGTTTGTTTCTTAAAAGCAGCGACGATTCTCTCGCTCTTTCTTTCTTACCGAAAGCACAAAAAACCGTCGGCGCTTGACTTAATGGTGGCATTCGCCTTTTTATTGTTTAGCGAACTTTCGTTTACATTATATAAAAGCGTCTACGATTTACAAAACTTGCTTGGCCATATTTATAAAGTTGCCGGCTACATTTACTTTATGAAAGGCATTTATATCGCAACGATTCAAGAGCCGTTTGAAGCAAGGCAACAAGCCGAAAAAGCGTTGCAACAAAGCGAGCGGCGTTTACGAGCAATTACCGCATCACTTGGAGAAGGAGTCGTCGTATTAAACCGTGAACAAAAAGCGGTATTTCTAAATGAGGAAGCAGTGCGTTTACTTGGCTACCAAAAAGAAGAATTACTCGGGCAAAACATGCATGAAAAAATTCATTATCGAAAAATCGATGGGAGTCCGTTCCCAGCAGAAGAATGCCCGATTCGGAACACGGGAGAAACAAAACAAACGATTCGCGTCGAAGAAGATTATTTTATTCGAAAAGATGACACAATGTTACCTGTTTCCTACGTCGCAGCTCCGATGATGGAGGAAGGCGAATTAGCCGGGGTAGTCGTTGCCTTCCAAGATATTACGGAACGAAAACAATACCACGAAAAAATCAAATACCAGGCTTATCACGATGCCCTAACAGGACTGCCAAACCGCCACCATTTTATCGAACACGTGAAAACCGAACTCGAAAAAGCAAAACGAACGAACGGAAAATTGGCCATTTTATATCTTGATTTAGATAACTTTAAAAACGTCAATGATTCTTTCGGACATGTTGTCGGTGATTTGTTATTGCAACAAGTCGCAAATCGGCTTGCTTCTACTCACCCGCATCAATTCGTATCGCGTCTAGGCGGCGATGAATTTGCCATTGTCTTTCCGGTGCACTCCGTCAGCGCGGAAATAGTTGCGGAACAAACGATTCAAACGTTAGTTAAACCAATTGGGATCGAAGGAAAAGAATTATTTGTCACTACAAGCATCGGCATCTGTTTGTATCCAGACGACGGGGAAACAGAGATGGATTTAATTTTACATGCCGATATGGCGATGTACGAAGCAAAAAAGAAAGGAAAAAATCAGTTTTTGCGCTATACGAAACAGCTAGAACAACGGCGGGCAAGAAATTTATTAATCGAACGTCTGTTGCATACGGCGCTTGAACAAAAAGAAATTACGTTGTATTATCAGCCAATTGTTGATACATCATTGAAAAAAACGGTCGGATTAGAAGCGTTAGTGCGCTGGCACCATCCAGACGTTGGGTTTATTTCACCGAGCGAATTTATTCCGATCGCGGAAGAAAATGGACTCATCGTCCCGATTGGGGAATATGTACTGCGAACCGCTTGCGAACATTTGAGCGAATTGCAGCATAGCGGGTTTACCGATTTATACATGAGCGTTAATTTATCGCTTAGACAACTACAACACGAACAATTTTTATCGTTTGTTCAACAGTTGCTTCATGACATACACGTTCATCCCCACCATATCGAATTGGAAATTACCGAAACGATTGCTCTTAGCGACGATGAACATGTCATTCGTACAATCCAAGCGTTAAAACAACTAGGCTTTCGCATTGCCATTGACGATTTTGGTAGCGGCTATTCATCGATTGGCTATTTAAAGCAATTTACGATTGATACGTTAAAAATTGATAAATCATTCGTATTCGACGTCATCAATAATGACGCTACCGCTCGGCTAACTGCTGCCGTCATTACACTCGGACATAGTTTAGGGTTGCAAATTGTTGCTGAAGGAGTCGAGAGCACTGACCATCTTTCGTTTTTAAACAAACATCGCTGCGACCGCGTACAAGGCTATTTATTCAGTCCACCGATTCCGTTTGGACAGCTTTCCCCACTTTTGCAACAGCGCGTCAATGTGTAACTTTGATTTTAGCATTTGCCGAATAACTAGAGGGAGCGTTAACGCTCCCTCGCTACATCATCGATCAATGTTTCTTTTTCGATACACCGGGCAAATAATCCATACGTTTGGGCTGTTTCTTTCGTTTCGTTGTCAAAACAAAGAATCGTTCGCTGACTGAGCCATTCTGTATCGCCCATCGCAAGCAAACAATGAACAGAAGCAACCGTTGGAAAAATGACTGTCCGAACGTCTGCCTCCTCTTTCATCCGTTCCCATAGCAGCTGGCTCGTTTCCTCTTGTTTTACTTCGTACGTCAAACACCATTCTTTACTTCCCAATCCTTTTTCTCCAACGACTAACGTTTTTCCGAGTGGCTGCTGCTCATCGCTTACATGAAATCCCCGCTCTTCTAGTGCTCGTTTAGCACGAGGTGTGCGAGCGCATAACTCCGCTTTTATCGTTCGAACATCTATTTTTTCTGAACGAAGCGCAGCAAAAAAGAAGCGGACACTTTCGCTCGAAGTAAAAATAATCTGTTCATAAGAAGGGAGTTTAGCGAACACGTAACGTTCGATTTCCTTTTTTACCAATTTCCATTTCGGAAATTCGAACACGTCCGCTCCTTCTGCCCGCAGCGTTTGGGCAAATTCGGTTTCTGTCCCATCGCTCGCAAGTAAAATTTGCTTTCCAAACAATCGCTTTTTCTCAAACCAATTCGTCGTTTTTCGCAATGTGATGACGTCGCCGACAAGCGTAATTGCGGGGTTGGAAAACGCCGCTTCCTCTGCTTTTTTGGCAATCGTTTCGAGCGTTCCTTCGAGCGTCTGTTGGCGTCCCATCGTTCCCCATCGAATTAAAATGACCGGCGTATCGCTCCGCTTTCCGTGCGCTAGCAACTGGTCGCAAATAAGCGGGAGATTAGCGACCCCCATATAAAACGCAATCGTATCCATTTTCGCTAGCGCCGACCAATCGACTTGTGGTTCCGTTGCTTGTCCGTGCGCAGACACAAGGGCGAACGAATGGCCATATTCTCGATGTGTTACCGGAATGCCAGCATAAAGTGGAGCGGCGATGCCAGATGTAATGCCAGGAACGATTTCAAACGGGATGCCGTGTTTGGCGAGTTCAGCCGCTTCTTCCCCGACGCGACCAAATACGCCAGGATCCCCGCCTTTTAGCCGCACGACCGTTTTTCCTTCTTTCGCTTTAGCAACAAGAGCAGCATTAATTTGTTCCTGCCGTAAGATGTGATGCTTTGGCAATTTTCCACAATAAATTTTTTCACAATCTGGACGAGTATACGTTAATAGTTCTGGGTTCACAAGCCGGTCGTACAGCACGACGTCGGCTTGTTTTAGTCGTTCTAGTCCTTTCACCGTAATTAGACCAATGTCACCAGGACCAGCCCCGACGAAATAGACCGTTCCTACAGGCATTCTTTTTTCCTTCTTTCATAATAAAAGATATACGTCGTCTCCATCGATTTCCACCGTGTACGTTTTCACTTTTCCTTCATCAGGTGGCTGGACGTTTCCATCGATTAAAGAAATTTTCCAATCATAAAGCGGGCAAAAAACGTATTCTCCGCTAACCAATCCTTCGGAAAGCACTCCGCCTTTTGGATGCGGGCTTTTGTTTTCAAGCGCCCGCACATCCCCATTCGTTAAGCGAAAGAGGGCAATTTCTTCCTCTCCCACTTTCACTGCTTGACCGATTCGCTCTGGCAGTTCGGAATATTTCGCAACGAAAACGCGTGTGACAGTTTGTTGCATGGTCAATCCTCCTTTATTTCATCGAAACAGGGATGGAACGTTTCGTGTAGTAACGTTGACGAATCTGTTCGTCTTCTAGCGCTTTTTGCCATGGGTCTTCGTAGCGAGCAAGCGTGCGTTGCAGCCGTTCGTTCAATGCAGTGCGCTTCTCTTCGTTCGCTACGACTTCTTTTACGTGAGGAAGTCCGACCCGTTCAAGCCACTTCGACGTCCGCTCTAAATATTTTGCGGTTTCGCGGTAATATTGCAAATATGCGCCAACTATCTCGAACACTTCTTCCGCTGTTTTGACAGTGCACAATAAGTCTGCTGCTCGTAAATCCGTGCCGCCGTTTCCGCCGACGTAAATTTCCCAGCCACCATCGACCCCAACAATGCCGACATCTTTTACGCCTGCTTCAGCGCAGTTGCGCGGGCAAGCCGATACGCCCATTTTCACTTTGTGCGGTGTATCAAGCCGCTCAAACCGTTTTTCTAGCTCGATGCCAAGCTGCATCGAATCTTGTGTTCCATAGCGGCAAAACGTAGCGCCAACGCACGTTTTTACCGTCCGCAACGTTTTTCCGTAAGCGTAGCCCGAAAGCATGCCTAAATCAGCCCATACGTTTGGCAAATCTTCTTTTTTAATGCCAAACAACGCGATGCGCTGACCACCCGTTAATTTCACAAGCGGCACACGATATTTTTCCGCGACATCGGCAATGCGGCGAAGGTCTTCTGGGGTCGTGACCCCTCCGTACATCCTTGGAACGACGGAGTACGTGCCGTCTTTTTGAATATTGGCGTGCATTTTTTCGTTTACAAGCCGTGAATCGCGGTCATCACGATACTCTGGGTAAATGACCCCAAGGTAATAATTCAGTGCCGGACGGCATTTCGAGCACCCTTCTTCGTTTTTCCAACCTAAGACGTGCATTACTTCTTTTACGGTGGTTAATCCTTTCGCTTGAATTTCCGCTACAACCTCGTCGCGGTTTAAGTCGGTGCAACTACATAACGTTTCTTTTTGCGCCTGTCCGGCGTATTCGTCCCCAAGTGTATGTTCTAAAATTTTCGCAATCAACGG
>NZ_JAILZV010000111.1 GCF_023512315.1 Anoxybacillus sp. | reverse complement strand
AACATCCATGAGCAAGTTTTGCTCACCACCCACGCATGAAAATAACCGCTCATGGATCCGTTATTTTCACAGAAAAACAGCCGATGGTTGCATCGGCTGTTAATAGTCAATATCTTCAAAATCTTTCGGTTGATGGGTCAGATGGTCGTCTTTGTTGATCCATTCAATCGTCACTTCTTCGTCCGTCGTGTGAGTCGGTTTCTCCCCGCCATTTTTCTTCAATGACAGTTTCATCTCTTCATCCGTTGTTTTTATTCCGCGTTTTTCCATCGCTCGTTCCTCCTTTAATTTTTCAATAGTGGGGTAATTTTTTGTAATAAATCGTTCAACTTTTTCGCATTTTTTTCATACATTTGTTTCGCTTCTTCCGCTTGCGTTTCTAGCGCAAACAGCTCGAAATCCGCTTGCACTTTTTTCATGGCTGCCAATAACAGCTGTTTTTCCTGTGGCTGTTGCACGTTCAGTTTGTCATCGTATAAATCTATCGTAAGCTGCCCATAGCTATCGACTTGCGCTAAAAAAACGTTTTCTACCGCAACCCCTTGTTTATCCAACTCCGTTTTCAGCCAGCCGCGATTTAAGCCCACAGTCGCGAGCGGTTCGTCCAAAATTTTTCCGTCCATGATAACCGTTTGCGGCTCTTTTTCGGACGGAAGATTGGGAAAAACGTCCCCGACCGCTAATGGCTGTTTTTCTCGTTTTAACAACACGTTCAAATCACCGTTTGGCTCTAATACGGCAAACTCCACATCAGCGACGCGAAAAACATCTTTTTTCCTTAGCTGCTCCATTAGCTCATCAATCGTATATTTTTCCCGTTTTAAATTTTGTTCTAACACTTTGCCGTTTTTAATAAACACGGTAGAGTTGCCCTCGACAAAATCGCGAAACTTTTTATTATGCAACGAAATATACGAAATAAGAACAGGAAATAACGACCAAATTAAAATACTTGTGATCCCTTCTTGCAAATTAATATCCAAATCGGTCGACATCGTTCCGGCAATATCCCCGACCGTAATGCCGACAATGTATTCAAAAAACGATAACTTCGATAATTGCTTTTTCCCTAAAATTCTTGTGATAATAAACAGCCCGATTAAAATCGAAACGGATCGAATCGCTGCTTCTAACCATATCGGCATCGCGTATACACCTTACTTTCCGTGATATTGCGGTTCTTCTCGTTCCAGTTGACTTAGGCGCTGTTTCACATCAGCAATGATTTCTTCCGTTAGTAGCATCGCTTCATGAAACGCGCGCTGCGCCTTCTCATCCGTTGACGTAAGGGCAAACTGTTGGAAGCTTGCATGTATGCTTTTTAAACTCGCTAAACTTTGTTTCACTTGCGAAGCAACGGTCATCGCTTCTCCCCCTATCCTTTCGGTCGAAATAACAATGCACCAATAAATCCGAACACGATTGCAGCAGAAATACCAGCGCTCGTTACTTCAAACATTCCTGTTAACACCCCGATAATCCCATGTTTATCTGCTTCCTGCATTGCTCCATGAACAAGCGCATTTCCAAAGCTTGTAATCGGAATCGTCGCCCCTGCACCAGCAAAATCAATCAGCGGTTCATACAAGCCAAATCCGTCCAAAATGGCACCTGCCACCACTAAAATCGAAAGCGTATGTGCTGGTGTCAGCTTGAACACGTCCATCATGATTTGCCCAATGACGCAAATCAGCCCACCAACAACAAACGCCCAAAAAAACATCCCCATCATCTTGCTTCACCTCCGAACTCAATCGCCACAGCGTGTGCAATGCACGGAATCGTTTCATTTTGTTGAAACGTCAGTGGCGACAATAAAGCGCCTGTTGCCACGACGAGCATTCGTTTCCATTCGCCTCGTTTCATTCGGTTCAGTAAATGTCCGTACACAACCGTTGCCGAACAACCAGCGCCGCTCGCTCCTGATAATACTGGCTGGTCTTCTCGATAAATAAGCAGCCCGCAATCTTGGTAGCGTTCCTCCTCAAGCGAAAGCCCGTGTTCCCGTAACAAATCAAGCGACACTTGACGGCCGATTTTTCCTAAATCGCCCGTTACAATTAAATCGTAATACGAAATGTCGACTTGCATGTCACGCAAATGCGCTTCAATCGTATCCACCGCCGCCGGCGCCATCGCCCCCCCCATATTAAACGGATCGCTTAGCCCCATATCGACGACGCGCCCGATCGTTGCCGCCACAACGCGTGGGCCGTTTCCTTCGCTTCCTACAAGCGCCGCTCCCGCACCGGTGACGGTCCACTGAGCCGTTGGCGGTTTTTGCCCGCCGTACTCCGTCGGATAGCGAAACTGCTTTTCCACTGCTGTATTATGGCTTGCCGCCCCCGTTAACACGTAGTTTGCCCCACCATGATTCACGATAAACGCGCTAAGCGCTAATCCTTCCATCGACGTTGAACAGGCGCCAAATACGCCAAGATACGGTGCCCCAATCGTCCGCGCTGCAAAATTTGATGGCGTCATTTGGTTAATTAAGTCGCCAGCAATCATAAATTGAACGTCCTCTTTCGCAATTCCTCCCTTTTCAATCGCTTTAAAAAATGCTTCTTCTAGTAGCACTCTATGTGCTTTTTCATATGTTTCTTCACCAAGCCAAAGATCTTCATGCAATAAATCAAAATCATCGGCAATGCGGCCATTCGCTTCAAACGGTCCGCCAACCGTCGCCGTCGCTACAATCACCGGCCGATTTTCAAACACCCACGTTCGATGCCCTTTTCTCATCCGAGCCCCCCCCATTTCACGGCGATTGTTTTCACTAGTGCGACAACAAAAGCAGCAAACGTTCCGAACAAAATCACGGAACCAGCAAGCTTAAACATATTCGCCCCAACCCCTAACACAAATCCTTCCGTTCGATGTTCAATCGCTGCGGAAATGACTGCATTGCCAAACCCCGTTACCGGTACGGCCGTCCCTGCCCCTGCAAACTGTGCGATGCGGTCATACACGCCAATCCCTGTTAAAATCATTGATAAAAACACCATCGTCGCCACCGTTGGGTTTCCTGCTGTCTGTTCCGTAAAATCAAAAAAGTACATGTAAAAATACGAAACCGCTTGTCCAAGCGTACAAATGATTCCGCCAATGAAAAAAGCGCGAAAACAGTTTTTTACGACTGGACGTTTCGTTTCCCGTTCTTTTTCAAATACATGGTATTCTTGCTGCACAGGGGTTAAGTTTTTTCGTTTCTCGTTTGCCATATCGTCACCTCTTTACGTGCGCTCTTCGCTTAACCGCTTCAGTTCATCAATTTCCCGATTGATTTTCCGTTCGCTCCACCGGTCTTTTTCGATTTTTCCGCGCAATTCATCCGTCTTCCAAAATAGTTTTAAGTCGCTCGACGTCGTTACATCGTGACCTGGAAATAACCGTTCGAGTTGCTGCTGAATGTCTTTGGCGATTTGCTTCATGCGAAACCGCGCCATTTGTTTCACTTGATAAGCGAGCAACAGCTTCTTATTTGTACTGACTGCAACAGCATCGCGAATATCGCCACGTTGCTTTATTTGCGCGACCGCTTGTTCCGCGACGGACTGACGTGTTTCAGCCGTTTTCGCCGTTCCGTCCGTGCTCAGTTGAATCATATTTTTCCCTTGCAATGATTGTTTTTTCACCTCAGGTTCACGTGCACAGCCGATCATTAAACAGCCGATTAGTATGATTCCCATCCATCGCTTCATTGCTATCAACCCATTCTTATGTAGTTTCTGTAAAGGCGGAAAGGTTGGTCATCAACCAACCTTGAGATTATTGCTTATATTGTGGTTCTTCGTTTTCAATTTCTTGCACGCGGGAGTTAATTAAATCAACGATTGCTTGCGTTTGTTGTGCTGCTTGTTGATAGATTTGCTTTGCTGCTTTGTTTTCCGTCTGCAAAGCGAATGTTTCAAAACTTGCTTGTGCTGATTTTAGTCCTGCTAACGTTTGTTTTACTTGTGATGCAACAGTCATCGTTAAACCCTCCTAATAAAGTGGATTACAATCGTTAGCATGAATCGTTTATCCCAAAAATATGAATTCCATTTACTGGGACAGATTGTTTCTTGAGAATAAATTATCTATTGCTTCTACACGTTAGACCTAATCAATGCAGCAAACTAAAAACTGCCCTTTCGTGAGGGCAGCTTTTGATTTACTCTTTCTTCTCCACTTTATCTAAATAGCCGCGACCGAGCGATGGATTATTTAAAATGCCTGCCATGACTAAAATGCTTAAAAACGCATCATACAGCCGTTCATATTTTCCTAAGTCCATATCGACACCAAACGTTTGCAACGCAAGCAACCCAAACGAACCGATTGCTAACCAAAGACCGTAATTTTTAAAGCGTTCCATTTTCTCACCTCACTTAAATCCAGGAAAACGGACGTCTCTCTCCATCGTTATCGTCCGCTATATTTTCTTGTATTTCCTCGACGTCTTCGTTACGCTCGCGCCGTAGAGAAAACCATGGGTCATGCAAACGTCTTTTTGGGATAATCACGACCTCGTCCGCATGCACGATTAATTTATCAACATGAATGACGCGCGCTTTTTTATGTTCTGACATGTTCACTTTCCTCCTTCGTCTATAGAAAGGTTTGCACCATTAGACTATGCACTTGTCACGAATATGGTATAGGCGTTTTCCATAAAAAAAGGATTATCCTTTCCGATAATCCTTACGATTCGTTACTTTTTCTTAATCGGCTTTCCACACCCACAGCCGCCTTTTTTTCCTTTCTCCGCAGACGATGAGTATAGAGGATACGCCTTCGTTCCGCTAATCACAATCGGCTTTTTCCCGTTCACTTTTTCTCCCCTCCATGTGTAAAGTTATCGTTATTGTATGAAGGAAAAAAGCGATTGGTAACGGTCAAGTTCCTAATTTGATACGTGGAACACAGAGAATGCTTTCTACTCCTCTTCTCCACTGAATGAAAACGGGTTAGAAAGGGATGGTATGTCTTTTTTTTCCGGTTTCGCGATTGCGTTTTGCTGTCTCAGTGTATGCAAAAACCAGCTTTCACCTTCTCCTGCATTTTGATTCAAGCGAGATTGCCCCAACTGCTGTTCCAACTGCGCTTTTTCCCGCTTGACTTTTTCCAATTCTTCATAGCGCTGTTCACTCAATAAAGCAAGCTCCTTCAACACCACGTTTTCCGCCATCACGGCGTCGACTTGTTTCGTGAGCTCTTTTATTTTTGCCTCCGCTTTTTCGAGCGCTTCTTTTAACCGCTCGTTCTCTAAGGCAATATCTCCTTCCTCATATGCTTTCGCTTTGTAGCGAGCTAGCTCAGATTGTAAATAAATAATCCGCTGTTTTAAAAGAACAATATCTTCTGCCTGTTTCGCTTTCACACACAGTCCCCCTTTACTTCGTTCTACTTACAACAAATTCACCCGCCCAGCCGTTTAGACCAAAAAAATGAAATTTCCGCTTTTGTCACGGCACATTTACCTAACTTTTTCATACTATACAGTAGTCCTAACACCCACATATTTCTGTGGGAAAAATTTTAAACAGGAGGAAAAAGTTATGGGTCACTCTCATCATAAAGAAAAAGTATGTATTAAGACTCGTAAAGTGTACGACTGGGTTACACGCCAAGTCGATGTGCCGCTCAGAAGCTTTTCGAATAACGAGTTAGAAACAATCTTCCCAAGCGACAAATGTCCGCGAAACCACGAAAGCATTTGCGACTTCTTCACATCGAACGGAATGAACCCACACGACTTTACGATTCGCTGCTTCTTATCTGATGAAGACGGCAATCGAATTGATCCAGTCGTCGACAACGATGCGCTCATCTGCCAAGAAATTATCCAACCAAACGGTCGCCAACCAGTTACCGTCACCCTTCCGTCCGGCGATGAAGTCACGTTGCAAAAAGTAAAAGTGCTTGTCAAAGGGCATGTCGTCGTGCAAATTTTAAACGCGAACGGGCAAGTCGTTTGTGAATCAAATGCTATTCCATTCGCTACGGCACAAACATTTATTTTATGCGCACCAGAAGGAACAATGCTCGATTGCCACATTTCGTTCTTCGAATGCGACGCGAGCCTTATTTGCACAAACAACTTCTCACAACTAGACGTTTCCATTACGCTTTGCCTAGAAGTACAAATGGAAGCAGACGTGAAAATCGAAGTCGAAGCTCGTTTCTGCAAACCGCGCGAAGAAATTTTAGAAGCAACACTTTGCCCAACAGACAAATTCCCACCACAATGCCCTGAAGTATTCCCAAGCCGCTAAACTTTACGAGTTAGGCTGTTGCCCATTCAACAGCCTTTTTTGTTTTTTCTCATCGGATGGAACATAGACACATATATATAGCTATAAAGGAGGGGTGCAGATGGGAAAAAAACCCCCAAACGAGCATATTCAGCTCCAACAAAAATTAATTTATTACCGCGCCGAAATTGCCAAATACGAACAACAAATAAAACTGTTAGAAACAGAATTGCAAAAAGAAAAATTGCGTAACGAATTTTTAGTTGAAAAGCTACACGAAACCCAATCTGTGCATGTAGAAACGTATGAAAAACAAATCGCACAGCTCGAACAGCAACTACTATCGTACGAAGTTGCGTTAGAGGAAGCGGAGCGGCAAATTCAGCAATTAAAAAAATGGAAAATGCCAGAGGAGAAAAAACAAACAGTAATAAACGTGCAAGCGTTTTTTGCCTATTCCGTTATTCTTCCTGAAACTTCCGAAGAAGAAACGCTCGTGATTAGCGATTTTTTCGTGCAAAACATCGGAACAGAACCGCTACAAAACATCATCGTCTGCCTTCACATCCGACCAAATACAGCAGCCGAGTTAAGCGGAAAAATCGCTACATATTCAACGAAAGAAGTGGATGACGCCGAATGGATCTTTGCATATGAAAATTGGCGCGAACGAATTAAAGCAGACGGGGAATATTGGATGAAACCATTTCAGCAAAAACCACTCCTCCCAAATGAACAGCTTCGGCTTGCCAATCTGCACATTCGGCTCAAAAATGCCCCTTCAACTGTGATCGACGGGTTTGTTTATGGAAATGAGCTTCCCAACGGCGTCGCTTCACTAAACCGCATCATTCTTAATAAATAACCTCTCCTCATCGATACAAGGAGAGGTTTTTGTTATAACAGCTTTTGCACAATCGTTTCGAAAAGCGAAGCACAGCCGGCTATCGCCAAAAAAACGATCAACGGTTCAAATACGTCCGGCCATATCGCATAGCCCCCGTACAATCCCCCAGCACACCATATTCCGGTGCACCAATAGCAACTTAGCAATTCCCCCATCCACTTCCTTATCCCTTCGCCTTTTACAACGAGAAACGTTTCGGTCGTTCCGCCCGGCATCGTTTCCTCCACTATTTCATGAAACGGCTTACGAAGAAACGAGGTAATCGTATCGTACACTACTAATCTCGTTAAACGAAAACTTGCCAGCGAAAGCACGAAAAAGAAAAATGGATTGTCCATGTCCTCTCCTCCACCACCTTTTTCCCCATTATATGTAAACAGAAACGACTAGTTTCCCGTTTTCTCAACCGCTTTAGGCATTTGTCTAAGCCATTTTCCCATTAGTTCATATGATACAGTAGATGTTCCCGATGAAAGGAGTGACTGTCATGTATAGCGTATTTGTGCATACGAAACCACTGAAGAAAACATTAACCGCAGCCGACGAAGCGATGATTGCCCAGCTGCAAACATTGCAGCCAGGAACAGAACTCAACGTCCATACGAAAAAACAGACGTATTATAATGCTATCTTTCAATCGTTTCATGCAAAAAAAGGGTTGGTTACTTTAGTGACTGATTCATTTTATCCAAATGGAGAAAAACGGATTACCGTTCCCATCGGAATGATTACCTCGCTTGATACACCGTCTTCCGCTCAGTCAGACGAAGAAGAGGAATAACGGAAGAACCAGGTATACGCCTGGTTTTTTACGTCTAACGAAAGGAGTGTTTGCATGAACGTCGCTATTATCGGAGCAGGATACGTCGGACTGACGACCGCAGCCGTTTTAGCAGAGCTCGGTCATACCGTTTGCTGCGTCGATCAAGATGGGCATAAAATCGAACAGTTAAACAACGGGCATGTGCCCATTTATGAACCTGGTCTATCTGAACTAATGGAAAAAAATAAATCGTCGCTTTCCTTTACGACGTCCTTTATAGAAGGAGCGTCATGTCCTGTTATTATCATTTGCGTCGGGACACCGTCATTGCCGGACGGAAATACCGATTTGCGCTTCCTTCAGTCAGTTATCGACCAATTAGCCCGACACATTCATTCGCCTAAAACGATTATTACGAAAAGTACCGTCCCCCCTGGGACAAACGAATGGATTTATGAAACACTTATTGAAAAAGGCGTTCCAGCACATCTATTCCACATCGTTTCCAATCCGGAGTTTTTGCGGGAAGGCTCCGCCATTTCCGATATGTTGCATGCTGACAAAATTGTCGTCGGTCTTCGGAGAGACGACAACCAATCGCTCGAAGTAATGAAAACAATGTATGCCGGCATTTCAGCACCGTACGTCGTCACCAGCCTTACAGGAGCAGAAATGATTAAATACGCATCGAATGCATTTTTAGCAATGAAAATCTCGTTTATTAACGAAATCGCCCGCATTTGCGATGCGTTCTCGGTGAACGTCAACGATGTCGCCAAAGGAATCGGCTACGACCCGCGCATCGGTCCTCATTTTTTGCAAGCAGGGCTCGGCTACGGAGGATCGTGTTTTCCGAAAGACGTTCGTTCCCTTGAGCAAACGGCTCGATCGAAAAATATTGAACCGCTCCTCTTGCAAGCCACTCAGCGCGTAAATGAATCGCAACTCGATGTGTATCTTCGCAAACTACACGAAACAGTGCATGACTTGCCACGGCAAACGATTGCCGTGCTCGGCATCGCCTTTAAACCAAATACCGACGATACACGTGAATCGCCAGCGAAACGATTTATCCGTAAACTTAGCGAGGTTGGCTGCACCATCCGTGCCTATGATCCAAAAGCAACATTAAGTAGCGACATGCCAAACGTCGTGCAAACATCCACTATTATGGAAGCGTTACACGAAGCGGATGTGCTTGTTGTTGCCACCGATTGGCCGGAGTTTCAACAGCTAGACTGGGAGAAAGTAAAACAACGAATGAACGGCATCCTCGTGTTAGATGCGCGCAATTGTTTGGATCGTACAGCGCTTGAAGAAGCTGGATTATATTATCTAGGGGTTGGTGTCGGGTGAAAATTATCGTTACGGGAGCAGCAGGCTTTATCGGCTCGCATTTATGTGAAAAATTGCTCGAAGACGAACGACATACCGTCGTTGGCATTGATGGGTGGGTTGGTCCGACGCCTGCTCACATCAAAGCATACAACCTTCCATCATTGCTTGCCCATCCTCGCTTTACGTTTATTTCGGAAAATTTATTGGCCTTACCGTTACACGAACTGCTGAAAGAGGCAGATGTCGTCTACCATTTAGCAGGAATGCCAGGTGTGCGCACCAGTTGGGGGAACGATTTCGCAGCGTATGCACTTCATAACATTTCCGTCACTCAACAATTGCTAGAGGCATGCAAACATACAAACATTCAGCAATTTATTTACGCCTCCACTTCTTCCGTGTATGGCGAAAAAGACGGAAAATTATCGGAAACGATGGAACCCTCTCCCCTCTCCCCATACGGCATTACGAAACTAACAGGGGAACATTTATGCCGCGTATATTATACGACGTTTGGCATTCCGACAGTCGTCCTTCGCTACTTCACCGTATACGGTCCAAGACAACGAACAGATATGTCGTTTCATCGCTTTATTCACCAGCTCTTAAACAATGAACCGCTGACGATTTTTGGCGATGGCACGCAATCCCGCGACTTCACCTATATTTCTGATTGCGTCGC
>NZ_JAILZV010000110.1 GCF_023512315.1 Anoxybacillus sp. | reverse complement strand
AAGGGGCGGAGCGCATCACACCGATGGCGCTTGGAGCTAGACAGCGCTCCACCTAATCGTAAAATTTTATACTTTCTTACCTTTTAAAAAAAAAGCGATGGGAAGCCATCGCTTTTTATTTTAAAAATTGCGGTTCTTTCCATAGCGCATCCCAATCTAACTGCACGCCTTTTTGTTGAATCATCACGTGAAATGCCGAACTTATTCCTTCATCAGTAATGAGCGAACGAATCGCTCGGTTGCGCCGGCTTTGTTCCGAAAACGGATTCGGGTCGTGATGTGCCACTAAATAGTCAAGAATGCCTGCTGCTAGTAAAAAGCGGTCTTGGCGAATCGTCGCCACCCATTCCCATCCTGCCTCTTCCCCATACAACCGAAGCGCATCCCATGAAATATGGGACGTAATGTCCATTTCTCCCGGATAGGCAAGCGGATTGGCAATAAGTCGGTGTTGGTAATAGCCGCGCAAACTCCCTTCTCGACGCAACAGTTGCTTCCATTCTTCGTCCGTATAGCCGTAATCCACCGTAACCATCACGCTTTGCGTAAAAAACGACGCGTGTTCGAGTAAAAACGCTTTCATCGCCAGCGGCACTTCTAGCCGTTGCCCCTCTGCTAACACAATATTTCGTTCACGTAAATAGGTAAAAATCGCTTCGTTTTCAAGTGGGTGTTTTACTTCTTGAAGCCGACCGTCTTTTACGGTCACAAACCACTCATATAGCTGTCCATGTTCACGGGTAATGACATGAACAGGGAACGCATCAAAAAATTCGTTGCTAAAGACAATGCCAGAAAAAGACGGGTGTTGCTTGCGAAACGCAGCGAATCCTTCATAGAAAATGACATGTTCATGAAAATCTGCAAGCGCCTGTTGCTGTTTTTTCCGCTGGTAAGGGCTTGTATCAACAATCATATACGTCAATTGTTCAAATGTCGCAGACGTTTGTTTCCATTCGGTTAATACGGCGCGGGCAAACTTCCCGTCCCCTCCCCCGAGCTCACAAATGCACGGCAAGATATTCCCTGTCTCCACAAGCTTTATAAATAGCGAAGCGAACAATTTTCCGAACACGTCAGAAACATAAATGCTTGTATAAAAGTCGCCGGTACGGCCGATTTTATCGCGGTCTTTCATATAGTAGCCATTTTTTTCGTCATACAATGCAAGATTCATATAATCGGCATATGAAATTCGCTGCTCTGGCGACGACATAATCGCTTCGACAATAAAATTCATGCTCGTTTACCCCTCTTTTTAATTTTCACTATTGACATAGTAAAAATATTAATATATTGTTAAGATAGTAGCTTAACTATATCCCCTCCCATTATTGAGGATAGAACATCCCCCAAAGCCCCTTCTCGAGTGGAGAAGGGCCTTTTTTTATGCAGAAATTTAAAAACCGTTTAAAAACGGGTTCGTATCCATTTCGGTAGCAAGCGTCGTTTCTCGTCCGTGCCCAGGCAAGACGATTGTTTCTTCTGGCAATGCAAGCAGCCGGTCATGGATGCTTTGCATGAGCTGTTCGTAATCCCCACCAGGCAAATCTGTTCGGCCAATGCTTCCAGCAAACAATACATCTCCAGAAAAGACCGCACCAATCGCTTCGCAATAGTACGATACACTCCCCGGGGAATGGCCTGGCGTTTCGAGCAATTCAAACGTAAACGCCCCGATCGATAGCGGCTTGTCAGTTTGTAAACGTTGCGGTGCGCAAGTTACGTTCACTTGCTTGCCTATAAAGTAGGCAGAGCCGTTTAATAACGGATCGGCTAGCCAATCCGTTTCTTTCGCATGAATGTATACTGGTATTTCCCACTTATCTAATACATCGTTAATGGCACCAATGTGGTCAAAATGAGCATGGGTTAATAGGATCGCTAACGGCGTATACCCTTTTTCTTCGAGGTAATGGACAAGCTTTGTCCCTTCGCTGCCTGGATCAAAAATAACGCACGTTCGGTCCGCGGCGGGTAAAATATATGCGTTTGTTTGTAGCGGCCCGAACGGAATACGCTCCCACTTCATCGTCATCCCTCCATTTCTTTCTATCCATCATTTTACGCTATCCATTGTTTTGTTACAATGAAAGAAAACGAAAAGAGGGATGTTTGATGAAAAAAAGATACGCGCTCGCTCCGATCCCTTCCGTCAAACCGCCGATCGTCACGGACCGCGACGAAGACTGGGTGATCGTTTCTGAACTTCCGACAGACGTCGACGACTACGAAACGTTAATAGAACTCGATACACCAACCGTCATGCCTATTTTCTCCGATTACGGATTTACATCGTTCAGCGGACGTATGTACGTTTATGCAGCGCTTATCACGGCGTTTACCATCGTCGCGGGCGACAAAATCGAGATCGACATGTTTTTGCTTCAGCTAGAAGAATATATCGTGGCGAACGAACAAACGATATACTATATCGCCAAACATCAACAGCCGTTGCTTGAAAAAATAGCGGCTACGTATGGCGTGTCGATTCATATTTTCGACCTCGACAAATGTGGAAAAAACGATTAAAATGTAAAGAGATTATTGTTACATATGGTAAAAGGGGGTTAGTGGCATGGGTTTAGTCATTATTTTTGCGTTAGTATCATTGTTAGCGCTTTACGGCATCGTCCGCTCGCTTCGTGAGAAAAATATACTTGCTTTATTGTTCGGTCTAGGGACAGCGGCTGTATTCGGCTGGTTCACCATCATGACCGTCCTCCATCACGGATTTCCAACAGGAACGCACTAAAAACAAGAGGCTGTTACGCCTCTTGTTTTCGTTTTGCTTCAACGCTTTTCACTTTATCTGTCATGCGTTGTTTTTTATCGCGACGGTCATCGATGCGAATATTCGTTGCGACTCGCTGCACTCCTTTCGCAAACGGCACTTCGTGAATCGCTTGAATGACCTCAAACAACACGGAAAGTTCCCCTTCTATAATCGTACTCATCGGCGTCAACATGAACTCAATTTTTCGATCTCGCTTATATGTTTCCAACAGGCGATGAATTTCCGCCACATAGTCACTGACGCTTGGACTTTCTGTCCCAATCGGAATGACAGTAACATCAACAATTGCCATCGGTATACCCCTTTCTCAACAAACCGCTAATAATGTAAAAAGCATGTTTCGACTCGCTTCGTAAATCGCATCAAACTGTGTAAGCGGCAGCGGGTTTACTCCTTCCCCTAGTTCAATCGTATACCCCGGGCGTTTCCACGTCTGAATAAACCAATCACGGTAGCCGGCATGGCTATCGATATAGCGAACGGCTTGATAGCCGCTTACGTTCGCCAACTCGTTCACGATTTGCGCGGCTTCGTTCGGCTCAAACCCTTCATATCCCCAATAAATTTCTTTTCCTTGCGTATGAAACGCCACGACAATAGCAAAATCGCTCTCTTCTGTTAGCCGCGCCATCGCCTTCGTTTCCGGTTCGGTCAACGGAGCCACGCCAGGAAAATCACGCGGAGCAGGCGCTTTTGGAATTTTGCGCTGTTGCTCGATTTCCCATTTCGCAGGAAATTGGTTATTTAAATCGACTCCGCAAATATTTGCTTTCCATTGGGAAAAATCTAAACTCCCGCCATTTATCTGAAGCACCTCGCTTCGATGCGGCTCCGTCTCCGGCGGTCCGTTTAACACTAAATTCACGCCATCTGGATTCACCATTGGAACAATCGATAACGTCACTTTTTTATAGTAATCAAGCAGCGGCGCGTCATTCGTTAAGCGCAACACATACTCGTTCACAAACGCCATCACCGCCGCGGTCGTAATCCATTCGTTCGCATGAAATGAGGCGTTCACATGAATTTTTTTCGATCCTCGCCCAATGGAAAGTTCAATGAGTGGCTGGCCAAGCACGCTCGTTCCAATCGTTCGTTGGCGAATGAATGGATAATACATACATAAGTCGTCAATATCTTGCTTCATGACCGTAAAATCATAAGGCTGCTTGCCATTCACAATCGGTGTTGCTAACCGGCGCGGCAGCCGTAATAGTAACCGGTCTTCATTCATTCGCTCTAGCGCTTCAACCGGAAGTGATAGCGACTGCGCCAGTCGGTCGAGCGCATCCGCTGTTTGGCTATGGTACGTCACGACATCATAGCCAGGGATAAAAACGACCGCCCCATCATGCAATTCGTGCGAAAGATGTGGATTAGCGTCTATAATTAATTCTTGTGGCACAGAAAACAAGCGGCTATACAACTCCCACGTATCTCCTTTACGCACATAAATCATCGTATCGCCCCCTTTTTTTCAACATATGAATAAATGAAGAAAAAATGTGCACAAAACAAGGGGGCACCCCTGCTTTACTCGCCAAACGCTTCTTTCGCTAACCATGCGCCGCCGATGACACCCGCATCGTTGCCGAGCGTAGCAATAACGACTTCCACGCTTTCCGCCACGCGCGGAAAAGCAAATTGCTTAACATATCGCGTTACTTGCTCTGCAAGCCAAGCACCGGCTTTCGACACTCCGCCGCCGATGACGATTTTCTCTGGATTGATGACATTGGCAGCATTCGCTAAAGCTAATCCTAAATGGAAAAAGACGTCTTCCGTTACTTCGAGCGCTAGTCGATCGTGTTCTTTTGCTGCGTCAAGCACGTCTTTTGCTGTAATCGTTCCCAGATTTCGCAACGAACTGTCCATATTACCCGCTGCAAGCTTTTCTTTTGCCAATCGAACAATTCCTGTAGCAGAAGCGATTGTTTCCAAACAACCTGTTTTTCCGCAATTACATGGCGCACCGCCGGTCGGAATCGAAGTAATATGTCCAATTTCTCCAGCTGCTCCGCTCACTCCACGAATAATTTTCCCGTCAGCAATCACTCCTCCGCCGACGCCTGTCCCAAGCGTGACACAAATTAAGTTTTTGGCACCGCTTCCGGCTCCTTTCCACATTTCACCGATCGCCGCAATATTCGCATCGTTGTCTACTACCGCTGGAAGCGACGTTTCTACTTCCAATACATTTTTTAACGGATAGTTTTTCCAGCCTAAATTGACCGCTTCATAAATAATCCCGGTATCGCCATCGACTGGTCCAGGCGCTCCCATGCCGATGCCGATCAACTTCTCTTTCGTTTGCCCGTGTTCTGCTAATTTTTTGTCGAGCGACTTCGCGATATCGGTAATAATGTATTTTCCTTGGTCATTAAGATTCGTCGGAATTTCCCATTGGTCAATCAATTCCCCGTATACGTTTACAAATGCCATTTTAATGGTCGTCCCGCCTAAATCGACACCTACTAACCATTTTTCCATCATCGCTTCTCATCCCTTTTTCATTCGTTTTTCGCGCTCTAATTGCGCTTCATGTCTGACAATTAAAAGCGCCATTTGATAGTCTTTCGTATCGATTAATTGTGACTGATACAGCTCTTTTAGCTCTTCTTCCATCAGTTCTAGATCGGCTAACCGATCTCCTACATAAATAATCGTACCATATTTTTTCAGCAGCTGTTGCACATCGTATACGCTATTCATTTCTTCACCTACCACCTTTTTTCTTCACTATAAATGTATAAAGAAACAACAAGTACCGTCAAGGAAAGAACGGCAACCGACGTGAAATTGTAAGAAAAAACGAGGGTGCCCCAAAAATAACGGGACACCCTTTCTTATAACCTACGTGCGAAACAACGTTGCAAAACTATCTTTTGAAAAAAGGCGACCTTTTGCGTCAGTCCCGTTTACCGGTCGGGATCGCGCGGATGCAGCACGGTCGGCCGTCGGTTTTTTAGCGGGATTGGGGAACGAATAAATACATCGCGCATCGCTCGGTAAGAAAATGGAATAAACGGCCATAAATACGGGACGTTGAACGATTTCATGCTCGCAAGCAAAAGCACCCATAACGTTATTCCGATAAGATAGCCATATAGACCAAACAAAGCAGAAGCAAACAATAAGCCAAGCCGAACGAGACGATTCGCTAGCCCTAATTCGTAGCTCGGCGTTGCAAATATGCCAATCGTTGCGATCGAAAAGTAAAGGATGACTTCGTTAGAAAAAATGCCGACTTCTACCGCAATACCGCCAATCATTAATGCCGCGACAAGCCCAAGCGCGGTCGCTAACGATGACGGGGTATGAATCGCTGCCATCCGCAACATATCAATCCCTACTTCAATCATTAAAAGCTGCACAAAAAGCGGGAGTTCCCCTTCGCTTGCTTTTCCAATAAACGAAAGCGCTGCGGGCAACGGCACTTGCTCAGTCATAAACAAATACCAAAGCGGCAATAAAAAAATGGACGCCCATACCGCTAAAAAGCGAACGAGACGCAAATATGCCCCGACAATTGGTTTATTGCGATACTCTTCCGCGTGCTGCAAATGATGCCAAAACGTCGCTGGCAAAATTAACACGCTCGGTGAGCCGTCCACGATAACAAGAATATGTCCTTCATATAAATGAGCCGCCGCTGTATCAGGGCGTTCGGTGTAGCGAACGACCGGATACGGATTCCAATGTCGCCCCGAAATAAATTCTTCTAATGTTTTCTCCCCCATCGGTAGCCCGTCGGTGTCGATTTTCGCAATCGCCTCTTTAATGCTCTTTACAATCGTGGGGTCAGCGATGTCTTCAATGTAGCATACGCAAATATCCGTTTTCGATCGCCGCCCGACTTGCATATATTCCATCCGCAACGTTCGATCGCGAACCCGTCGCCTTGTCAGCGCTGTATTAAAAACGATCGTTTCGACAAACCCATCCCTTGCCCCACGAACGACCCGCTCCATATCTGGCTCTTGCGGACCGCGCACAGGATAGGTGCGCGCATCAATTAAAATCGCATAGCTCACGCCATCGACGAGCAATGCCGTAGGCCCTGCCAACACTCCATCCACGACGCGATTTAAATCGTCCGTTTTTTCTAGTTCCACATATGGGATGTATGTTTTCAACAATTTTTCTAGTGGATGATCGCGCAGCATTTCTTCACTTAATACCGCAAAAAACTGCATAATATAATGCAAAATGTCGTCTTTTACAAATCCATCAATCATAAAAAAAGCCATTTCTCGCCCAGCATACTCGACATCTAAATGAAGGACGTCAAAGCTTTTACCGACCCCAAGCCTTTCTCGTAAATACGCGACATTTTCCGCTAGCGCGGTTGAAACTGCTCGCTTTTCTTGTTTCATGTTTCCACCTGCCCGTCCCATTATTTACCTTCCATCATGGACAAATGGCAAGCAATTCATACATATTTTTTAACCTAGCTGCATACATTGGTGAAAAACTTGTCCGCACAGATGGAGGAAATTATGAAACGAACATTCCAGTGGCTCACGTTGTGCATCGCGTTTTTACTTACTTTGTATACACTCCCTTTCACTCTAGACAAGCCGACAAAAGAAACGATTATTTTTTTTCCGCTTGACCGAACAGCAGCGTTTAGCAAAGCAACAACGACATTGCAAGCACAGCCAGAAAAGCCACACGGTTCCTACTCGCTTCTTTGGAAAGTTTCTTCTTCGTTAACCGAAACTGCCTATTTGCGCCAAGACATTTCGCTTTTGTTTGCGGATGGTCGTCTCATCGGCACGTTATCCAAATGGAAAGAAAACAGCCAGACGCTACTTCAAGAAAAAAACAGCAAGCAAACAGACAGACATTTTTTTCAAGCAATTTCGTTTCACTACGGTGAGCTTCATCGGGGACAAACGATCACAAGCGCACAAAAAATGAGCGGGGATTATTTATATGTCGTCGCTTCTTCGTACGAACCGTTTACTTCCTTTCGGCGCGGAAAAACAGCGACCGAAAAAGAATGGCAGCGCGTACTGACAAAAACAACCACTGATTTTCTTCAATATAACGTAAAGACAATGTTGGACAATTTGGCAATTCCTATTGAAGACTACTACCATTTTTATTTGCCAGAGTTGCTCGTTTACAACGAACAGCCATTCCCTGGATTGTCGCAAGCAAAAACACAAACTATCATCGGAAATCTTTGGGAAGGATTGTATAAAAACTATTTTCTTGGGATAAAGCAAAAAGACGGGACAGTCGCTTCCCCAATTGGCAGCACCATCCCACTTCTTCTCATCAGCAAAGACTACTCGCATTTACTCGTCTTAACAAAAATGAAAAACGGGGAAACGGTGCAGCTGATGCAACAAATTTCCCCATAACCTTTAGCGAAACCCAATCGATAAGCCAAATAGAACGAGCAACGAAGCAAACACAAACGCCGCAAGCTGCCGCTTCCATAAGCGGTGGCGCGGCAAGTGAACGATGCCAGCCGCTAAAAAGCCACCGATGAGCCCGCCGATATGTCCAGCATTATCGATCCCTGGAAGCAATAGCCCAAGCGCTAAATTCAGCACGACAAGCCCGATAATATTCGTTCCCATCGTTTGAAAAAAGAGATGGCGATAAACCGTCCCGAAATAAAGCAATGCGCCAAACAGCCCAAAAATGGCTCCTGATGCTCCTGCGGACAGCGATGTCGTAAACAAGAAACTGCCGAGCGTCCCGAAAAAACCAGCGACAAGGTAAATGAAACAAAAGCGGAAAGAGCCATACAACCGCTCGGTCGCCATGCCAATATAATAAAGTGCCATTGTGTTCATCAATAGATGAAAAAAGCCGATATGCAAAAAAATAGGCGTAATAAAGCGCCACCACTCTTGTTGCATCAGCGGGTTAAACTTCGCCCCGTAACGAATTAACACATCCGGATTCGTGCTGCCACCATGTGATTCCAATAAAAGAAACATCACCATTTGCAAACCGATAAATACGTATGTAAAGAGCGGACGGCCGTAATCAAGCACTCGTTCTTCGGTTTCCCGCCGTTTTTTTTCTAACCGAAACACGAGCCGTTGCACGTGCTGCGCTGCGAGAAACGGATCTACTTCACGTGCGACAGGTTCTAATACAACCGGTTCCCGAAGAACGTCGCTTATTTGTTGCAATGCATGCATGGCATTTCCAGAATGAAGTAAGACGGTATGCAACGGTGGGAAATCAGCTGTCGCCTTAGCCACAACCCATTCCCAATCATCGACCGGTGGGTACGTCGATACGTATATGTTCAAGACGTCGTTCGATCGGCGGAACGATCGTTTTTGCAGCTGTATCGCCACCTGTTTTGTATAGTCAAGATCGCGCGCTAACCAGCTGCTCCAATCAACATCGTAACGAACGAGGCGAACGAGCGGCGCGTTTTGCCCGAACGACGCCAACCAAATTTCCTCCGGGGCAGTAGTTAATTTGATAATACGATATTGTTTGTTTACAAAAAAATAAACAAGCTGCCAGTAAAGAAGCTCCACGTTCCTCTCCCTTTCACTAAAAAGAGCCATTTTTTTCTATTGTATCACACTTCGCGTATGACTTGGGAAACAATTAGCTTGCGAATGGAAGGAACACTCATGCCTATCTTTACAAGCCACCGGCGCAACGGACGAATGCTTAACAAACCATTCCACACCCGATACCGATAGCGATACATAGCAACCGAGCTAAACACCACAACTAGCACATAGACCGCCTTTCGCATCTTTTCCTCCTCCTTTCCGTTTATTTATTCTTTTCTCCAAAAAGGAAGAAAATTATCAAAAGCGCCCCTTTTAAGGGCGCTCTTGTCGGAAAAACGGATCCATTACTTGTTTCAATACGTTTGCGGAATGAGCAAATTTCGCACGTTCTTCTTCCGTCAGTTTTAACTCAATCACTTCGCGAATGCCATTTCGGTTGACGACCGCTGGAACGCCGATATAAATGTCGCGCTGTCCATATTGGCCGTCTAAATAAGCGGATACGGTAAGCACAGAGTTTTCATTTTGTAAAATCGCTTTTGTCAATCGGGCAAGCCCCATCGCAATGCCGTAATACGTCGCGCCTTTTCGTTGAATAATATGATAGGCTGCATCGCGAACGTTCGTAAAAATTTTCTCTAAATCTTCTTGTTTATATTC
>NZ_JAILZV010000011.1 GCF_023512315.1 Anoxybacillus sp. | reverse complement strand
CTTTACACAATCTCCTTCATTTTCCTTCAAAAGGAAGCCCGTGATTACTTTTCATAGATTTTTTGACGCTACCATTTTACGGAATATTCTTTACATATCTTTGTTTTTATTTTATCTTTCGTTACTCACACATACAAGATAGACATTTTGTCGATTTTATGTAGTTATTTATGTTATATTCAAAAAGGGTGATGCAAATGATGGAATATGTGATGTTTGCACTAATAGGAATATCATTTTTTCTACTGCTCGTATCTTTTTTTGGAAAAGACCGCCTTAAACAAGTCGAAGAGCAGCTTGACCAATTAACGCTGTCGGTTGCCCAAGAAACATACCAGCTAAAAAAGCGGCTAAAAGTGTTAGAGGAAGAGTTATTAATGGACGATGTCATCGAATCGCCAAAAAAACGAGCCGACTCTGCTGCTTTCTCGGCGCACGACCGCATTTGGCTGCTTTATAAACAAGGGCTTTCCGCGGAACAAATCGCGCGCGAAACAGCGATGACGGTAGAAGAAGTGCGCATGGTGTTGCGGGGGATTGCCCGATGAAAAAAGAAATTCGCGCCTTTGCACTCGGCATGTTGCTTTCGACTTCTATCCTTGGGGTTGTCTATTATCAAGCCGACAAGCAACAACCGCTAACAAAAGCACAAGTAGACGCTTATTTGCAAGAACATCACAAAATTGCACTGAGCAACGCGCAATATGCTGCGCTCCAAGAAAAAGCCAATAAAGCGAACAAGCAAACGAAACCGGTCGCACCAAATACTACTCCTGTCCATATTTACCACTTAGTCATCGAAACAGGGGATGTTCCTGCGAAGTTTGCGAAAGAGTTAGAAACTGCGAAAGTGATTGCCGATGCCACTGCCCTGACATCTTATTTAGAAACGCATCAACTGACGCGCGCCATTCGCCCTGGCACGTACGAAATTCGTAGCGACATGAGCTACGAACAAATTGCCGCGATGATAACAAAAAGGTGAGCCTACCGCTCACCTTTTTGTTAGCTATTTAAATCATAATGTCTTCCCTTGACGAGATACACGACATGCTCTGCCATGTTTGTGACGTGGTCCGCCGTGCGTTCAAGATAGCGAGCAATTAATGACAGCATGTTCATTTGCGAGAAATTTTCTTGCGAATGCTCGAGCTGCAACAAATCACGCATAATTTGCCCGTATAATTCATCCACTTCATCGTCCATATCGGAAATTTGCCGCGCTAACACGACGTCTTCTTCATTGTAGGCTTTTAACCCAAGCGAAACCATGTCGAGCGCAATTTGATGCATCCGAACGAGTTTATCGATTCCCATCACAAACGGCTGCTCGCCGATGCGAATCGTCGCCTTCGCAATGTTCACCGCGTAATCGGCAATTCGTTCAATGTCCGTCGCAATTTTAATCGCAACGACAATGCGGCGCAAATCAATCGCGACAGGCTGCTGTTTAGCGATTAACAAAATCGCAAAATCGTTAATTTCTTCTTCCAACATGTCAATTTGGCTGTCGCGCTCAATCACCGCTAACGCTTGGTCGACGTTTCTCGTTTGAAACGCTTCAATCGCTTGCGTCAATGCCACTTCGGTTAAATTACCAAGCTCCATCAATTTTTGCTGCAATGTTTTTAAGTCGTATTCAAATTTTCCTCTCACCGTTCCCGCCTCCTTTTTATCCAAATCGACCGGTAATGTAATCTTCTGTCCGCTTGTCTGCCGGGGTCGAGAATAATTGGTCCGTTTCCGCAAATTCGACTACTTCCCCGTTCAAGAAAAACGCGGTTCGGTCAGAAATGCGTGCCGCTTGCTGCATGTTATGCGTCACGATAATGATGCTGTAGTTTTTCTTTAACTCTTCAATCAACTCTTCGACTTTTAACGTCGAAATCGGGTCAAGCGCCGATGTCGGTTCGTCCATTAAAATAACATCTGGTTCAATCGCTAAGCAGCGGGCAATGCATAACCGCTGTTGCTGTCCGCCGGACAATCCGTACGCATTTTCATGGAGACGGTCTTTCACTTCATCCCAAATCGCTGCCCCGCGCAAACTTTTTTCCACAATTTCATCGAGTATTTTTTTATCGCGAATGCCATGAATGCGCGGACCGTAAGCGACATTTTCATAAATCGATTTCGGAAACGGATTTGGCTTTTGAAACACCATGCCGACTTGTGTGCGCAATTCTTCGACGCGGTACGTTGGGTCGAAAATATTGCGGCCTCGATACGTAATTTCGCCCGATGTACGTACGTTCGGCACAAGCTCAATCATTCGGTTTAACGTTTTAATATACGTCGATTTCCCGCATCCTGATGGACCGATAATTGCTGTTACTTCGTTCTCATAAATGTCCAAATTGATATTTTTTAATGCATGATGGTCGCCGTACCATAAATTCAATTCTTTTGTGCGATAAACAGCGCGTTTTTCCTCCATTTTTTCTTCCATATTTGTATGCTGTTCGTTTACCATTGTTAATTCCATTGACTATCCGCCTCCATCTATTCAAATCAACGTGGCATAGACTGAATTGCTCTCGCCTCTTTTATCTTTATCCGTCAATTCCTTTCAACTTCACAACCATACCATCAGAATACTACGCAACTTTTAATTGTGTTTAAATAAAATGTTAAGTTTTTGTAAAGTAAAAAAGGTGCCTCGAACTGTTCGAAGCACCTGGGATAGTCAGTGTCCGTAAACTATTTATGGCTGGGAAACCGAAGGCGTTTCATTTTGCTTGTTTGGTGTTGCCCCTTGTTGAAGCCGTTCTTTTTTCAACTCAAAGTACGCATCTAAAATGCGCCGGCCGATTTTGTTGTTAATTGGATAGTGCGGTTCTTTTTGATATGCCCACGGCACAACGACCGCAAACGATACTTCCGGATCATTATATGGGGCATAGCCGACAAGTGTTAAGTTGTACGTTTGCGCGTTTCGCATGCTTTGAATTGGTCCGTCATAAAACGCTTGGGCAGTTCCCGTTTTCCCTGCAGGTTTGTATGGAGCATCCGCGAAAAAGCCTGCTGCTGTTCCTCCTTTTTCTTGCATGACGCGACGCAACCCTTCCTTCACATGGTTAATGTACTCTGTTTTCATATCAATGCGGTTGAGAACAATTGGCTGAAAATCACGAATGACCGGTCCAAGTTCTTTGCCATCATTGTTCGGTTCGCGAATTTCTTTGACGATTTGCGGTTTCATTCGATAGCCGCCATTGGCAATCGTCGAAATATATTGCGCCATTTGTAGCGGTGTGTACATATCATATTGCCCGATGGCAAGGTCTAATAAAAATCCTGGCAACGTGCTTGTCCCTTGAAATCCGATAATTTCATTCGGCAAATCAATCCCTGTTTTCACGCCTAGCCCAAACTGGCTAAAGTAGCGGCGAATCGTGGAAAATGCTTCTTTGTTAATGGCAAGCGGCGCATGCGGTCGATATACTCCGCCACCGATGGCGATGGCTGTTTTAAACATATACACGTTCGACGAGCGCTGCAAAGCCGTTAATTCGTTAATCCGCCCCATCGTTTGGTACGATTTTTTCACTGGCGTTCCTTTAATATAAAGCGGTTCGTCGACGATATACGTATATGGGTGAAGGACACCTGTTTGTAATCCTGTTAAAACCGTTGCCCCTTTCACCGCAGAACCCATCGCATACGCGGATGTCATCGTCCCGAGCGCATAGTCTTGCAACTCAACTTTTCCAGTTTCATCTTTGACAAATCGCTTTCCTGCCATTGCTAAAATTTCGCCTGTTTTCGGGTTCATCATCACGACAAACGCACGGTCTAGTAGCGGCGTTCCGCCAAACCGTTTGGCCGCTTTTAGCTCATCCTCAATAATTTGTTCAACGCGCTGCTGAAGTTCAATATCAATCGTCAGCACAACGTCTTTTCCCCGTTGCCCCTTGTACACCGTTTCTGTTTCAATGACGTTGCCAGCTTTGTCGGTAATGTTTTTTACTTTCGCTTTTTTTCCGTGCAACACATCTTCGTATTGCGCTTCTAAGTAACTTTTCCCAACACGGTCGTTTCGACTATAATCGCGTGCTAAAAAGTAGTCGAGTTGCTCGCGTGGTACCCCTTCGCTATCGCTTGTGACGCTGCCAAGCACCGAACGAAATGTATTGCCATACACATAGCGCCGCTCCCAATCGGTCGTCGTATCGACTCCTGGGAGTTCTTCTAAATGTTCACTCACAACCGCATATTCTTGATTCGTGACGTCTTTGTTTTTGACAATTTGCGGCGTTAACGCATAACCGCTATCGAGTTCTCGTTTAATCGCTAACACTTTCATTTCTTGTGGTGTAATTTCTTTTAAATCTTCTGGAGTGATTCGCTCTAATGTCAGTTCGTAAATTTTTTTGTCGAGTTCTTTATCCGACAGCCCTTTTTTCTTCAGTGCTTTTTTCTCTGCCTCACTCACTTTCTTTTTCGCTTCTTCTTTTCGCGTTAAAATCCAATAGTCTTTCATGTCCCGTTCCGTAATTTTATCTGTCGGCTTATCAATATATTTTGCTAACCGTTCAGCAATCGCTAGCGTATCTTCCGGGGTCGTCGTTTTCGTACGCGTATACGTAATCGCGTTTAACGGAATGTTGTCAACGATGACCCGATTATATCGGTCATAAATTTTTCCGCGCGGCACGGACATGCTGACGGTCACATCTTCCGTCCGTTCTACCTCTTTTCGGTATTGTTCTCCGTATACAATTTGCACGACGCCAAGTCGTAAAATGAGCGCCGAAAACAATAAAAAGACGCCAAAAAACAATATATTCAATCGAAACGGCACTTGCGCCCTTTTCTTTTTCTTCAAGGTGAAACCCTCCCTTTTTCGTTCCATGTCTATTTTAAAAGAAAACATACCATTTGGCTAGAAAAGCGCATAAAAAAGAGGCTCTAGGAATGAGAGCCTTCTTCTACGCGCGGATATCCACTATCGACTCGGATGCGACGAACGAAGAAATAAATAAGCGAATGCCCCGCACCAAGGATAAGCATGAGCGGAGGAATGGCTATTTTTTCATCAACTAAGGAAATGGTTACTAAAAATAACAAAATCGACGCCACCCGCCCGCTATTTAAAAACAATTCGCGCACTACGATATATTCGACTCGTCGTTCTGCAGAATCCTTACTTTTCCCAATCACATCAAACGTTAACGAAGAATAAGGGACGAGAAGAAGCGGGTACGCTACGGCAATCGTTGCCGCGTATAGCAAAAGACGTGGGTAAGAAAGCTGAAAGACAATGAGAAAGAGCGACATATACAATAATACACCACCCAAAAGAATGGCTTTCTTTCGGTGCGCTGGCTGAATGAAGCGTGACACGAGGTAATACGCAATAAACGAAACAAATGAATTCACAAACCCAAACTTTCCAAGCGCCCATTCACTGCCTGTCTCTACATAAACAAAAACGGAAATAACAAAAACGAAAATTCCTTCGCGCAATCCTTGAAAAAAATGCGCATTTGTCATCAACCGCCAATTTTTGTTCGTTTTCCGTTCGTTCCAAACGTCTTTTACGCGATATGTTCCGTGCGCTGGCCGTCTATGCAAGAAAAAGCTGAGTACCACTGCCGCAACAAACAAGCCAAGAGAAGTAGAAAAAATAATCGTGTAACCAACAGAGCGGACGAGGGAAGAAATGAAATACCCTGCAACAATCGGGCCAATCATCCCCGCTACCGATGTTAAGACACCTAAAAACCCATTAAAAAAGTCGCGCGTATCTGGCTCCGTAATTTCAAACGTTAACACATTAAACGCGAGCCAATAAAACCCGTACCCAGTGCCTAGTAATGCGCCAAGCAACAGCAAATAATCGCGCGCGTGATTGCCGACGATCAGCACACTCAGAAAAAAAAGTGCTAAAAATGACACGCCAAGGCGCAAAACGATAATGCGGTCGACTTGCTTCGCTAGCTTTCCTGCAAAAAGGAACGTTAGCGGCTGCATCGTGACAATGGCTAACTGGTAGAGCGCTAAATCGCGAAATTGCCCGGACTGTTTCCATAAGTAAACGTTCACAAACGTGTTCGACAGCGCGACGCTGAGCGCATAACATCCGCCAATGCACAGCAACAATAACAATTCTCGCTTCGTCTTTTGATTAGCTTGAGTAAAAATCGTCATCGCCAACTCCCCTTTTCATCTACAGGGTAGTGTTGGCAGCTTTCTTTTCTTCTATACAAGAAAAAAGGACGGCAAAAGCCATCCTTCTTGTCATTATTTCGCTTCTTGATAACGTTTCGCTACTTCTTCCCAGTTCACGACATTCCAGAACGCAGAAATATACTCTGGGCGACGGTTTTGATATTTTAAGTAATACGCATGCTCCCAAACGTCTAAGCCAAGAATTGGCGTTTTGCCTTCCATAATTGGTGTGTCTTGGTTTGGCGTGCTCGTTACTTCCAACTCGCCATTGTTCACGACAAGCCAAGCCCATCCAGAGCCAAAACGAGTCGCCGCTGCCTTTGCAAACTCTTCTTTAAACGCCGCAAAGCTGCCGAATTTTTGGTTGATTGCTTCAGCTAATTCGCCTGTTGGCTCTCCGCCGCCATTTGGAGAAAGAATCGTCCAGAAAAGCGAATGGTTGGCATGTCCGCCTCCGTTGTTGCGAACCGCTGTGCGAATGCTTTCTGGAAGCGCCTCTAAGTTGCTAAGCAATTCTTCCAACGTTTTCGTTTGCAGCTCTGCATGCCCTTCTAACGCAGCGTTTAAGTTTGTCACGTACGTATTATGGTGTTTTGTGTGATGAATGTTCATCGTTTCTTTGTCAATGTGCGGCTCAAGCGCATCATACGCATAAGGTAATGGTGGTAATTCAAAAGGCATTTCTATTCCTCCTTTGTTGTCATTATGTACGTGGACGAGTGTGACTTTTTTCACGTCCACCTAAAATTAGCTTACCAAAATTGCCACAATGTTTCAATTTATTTGCCTGCTGTTCAAGGAACCCTTCACTTGAAACATATGGAAGAGGATTTAGCTTCCTCCCACAAACATTTTACTCATACGCCTGCTTTGCTAATCTTAACGTTTTTTGTACATTTGCTTAACAAACATTTAACATTGATGAAATACATTGAAGATAGCGTGCAATTTATTCCTAAAACGAGGAGAGCGTAACATATGAAGAAACGAAAAAAAAACATACTCACTTTATATCGATTCATTAGGAAACAACCATCGTCTCTTTCTTCATTTCTCTCGATAAAAAGATGGAATTTACCATTATTATTAACATTTTTCATTGTGATCGTTATTTTTATTTCATTATTATCGATGTCTTATATTGGATATCAAAAAAATAAGCAACTATCCGTTCAATCCATTGAGCAACAAATGCAGCTATCTGCCGAAGTAACGATTGAAAAAATTTCCTTATTGAAAGCAACCGTAACAAATGAGGAATTCGACAAAAAAATCTCTTATATCCTTGTGTTAAATGAACGAAAATTTAAAGCTCTTCATTTAACGCCAATGCAATTTGCGATAACTAAAGAAAAGCGCATAGAAAAATTTAATCATTTTGATAGTTCTCTACCGTCTTTACCTCGTTCCATTGTTAATCAGATGTACGAAAAAAAGCAGGGGACAAGTCATTTTCAGGGGATTACACTATGCTATGCCTATTCTGTCGATTTAGACAAATTGTACGTATTGGCGCTAAAAGATGACGAATATTTACAGCCTGTTTTTTCTTATCAAAAAATCAGCTTACTTCTTTCGCTTATTACCGCTTTCATTTCTAGCTTTATTAGTTTTTTTATCATACAAAAAATGCTACAACCAATTGAGGCATTAAAACGTGCCATGCAGCAAGTTGGACAAGGAGATTTGCAGACACGCCTACACATAAAACATTTCAGTAAAGATATATATACATTGGTCACCGGTTTCAACCAAATGATCGATAGTTTAACGACTTTAATTAAACATTTAGAAGAAAGTTCCAAACTCGTTGCCCATTCATCAGAAACGCTGCAACAATCATCATATGAGTCGAGAATGGCTTTTGAACAGATTTCCACATCTATGGACGAAATCGCAGCAGGAACAGAAAAACAAGCTCATGCGACAGCGGAAATTTCACAATTTTTCCATGAAATCTCTCTTGGTATGGAAAAAGCCACTCTTTCTATGGCAAAAGTCGAAGCGTTTACAAACGAAGCCGATCAGAAAATACATATGGGAAATCAGTTAGTAGATAACACCGTTAAACAGATGAATTTGGTGCAAAAAACCGTCGGACAAGCTGCCGAAATGATATACATATTAGGGGAAAAATCAAAAAAAATTGACCAAATTGTTAGCCTAATTAACCAAATTTCTAATCAAACAAATCTTCTCTCGCTAAACGCTGCCATTGAAGCAGCAAGGGCCGGGGAACACGGAAAAGGTTTTTCTGTAGTAGCTAACGAAATAAGAAAACTGGCTACGCAAACAAATAAAGCTACAAAACAAATTCAAAATATTATTAAAGAGATTCAACACGAGGCAGAACAAGCTGTCGATTCCATGCGCTGCGGTGCTCAAGTCCTTAAAGACGGCATTCAAATGGTGTACGAAACAGATACATCATTTAAAGCAATTGAACAGTCCATTGCACATGTTTTAACAAAAGCAAAAGAAGTGGGCAGTATTGTTCATCATGTTCGTGCTCAAACACAAGAAATGTCTACCAATATGGAAGAAATAGCCGCTGTTTCTCAACAAATCGCTGGGAATATGGAGCGTGTCGCTACTATCGTTCAAGAACAAACCTTCTCTATCGATAGCGTTTCGCACGCCTCGCAATCCTTGAACGAATTAGTGAAACAATTACAAGAAATCGTTCGCACTTTTAAAGTAAAAAGAATCTCCTGATCGGGGGTTCTTTTTACTTGGACGTATGAGTTGAATTATTACGAAAGACAATATACAATGAGCATGGAAGGATGTGTGAAACGTGAATATATTTGCGCAATTGTGGAAAAGTTTATATTCTCCAAAAGACATTGCCCGCTTTCGATTTCAAAAAATCGGAAAATCAATCGGATACGTCTTTTTGTTAGCATTTCTTTCGTCACTACCGCTTTCTTATTATATGTCCGTTAATTTAGTCGACGGGATTCGCTACATGAAAACGTTATTAGAAAACGAGATACCTTCTTTCAACATAAAAAACGGAAAACTGACTTCTTCAGCTACACAGCCTATCACTATTAACGAACACGGCTTAACGATTGTCTTTGATAGCACAGGAGAAGTAACAAAAGAAAAAGTGGAGCGGGCAACGAACGCCATCGGCTTATTAAAGCACGAAGCAATTATTGTAACAAACGGACAAACACAAACTTACAGCTATTCCATGTTTTCTAACATGACTCTTACAGACGAAGACGTACGAACCCTTCTTGAAAAATTGCAGTCATTGCTTCCGGTACTTATTCCGATGCTTTTTGTTTTCATCTATTTATTTACAAGCACAAGCAAGTTTATCGGGGTTTCTGTTCTTGCCTTTATCGGATTGATTTTGCGAAGCACATTAGACAAAAATATTTCTTACCGTCACACTTGGATTATGTCTGCTTACGCGGTAACGCTATCGACTACCTTTTTTACTATTATGGAAACGTTGCAAACAGCCGTACCATACGCCGTCCCGATTCATTGGTTTGTATCCATTTCCGTTCTATTTTTAGCTATTAAAGAAATTCCTTCGGTAAAACAACTCTAAATAAATAAACACGCAAGTCATGTCCTTGCGTGTTTGTTTTGTTTTAAGATGCCATTTTCGTTTTCCGTTTTTTCGCGCGCATATTTCCAGCAAAATATTTTTGCAAAAGCGTCGATGCCAAACGAGCCGTAAGGTTAAAAAATAAAACCATCATAATTAAAACAGCAGCTGATTTAGCAGCAATTAGTTTCGCATCTGGTACAATCCCTTCCGAGTTTAATTTCCAGATGTGTACCGTTAACGTTTCAGCAGGGCGAAAGATGTTTAACGGGTGCGCTTTGCTCGATAAATCCGCAGCGGTATTTAAAAACGGTGTAGTGAGCCCCGATGTATAAATAAAAGCAGCTGCCTCACCAAAAATTCTTCCGGCTGCTAAAATCACTCCTGTCATAATTTGTGGCACTGCCGCTGGAAGGATCACCTTTACTAACGTCTGCCATCTTGTCGCCCCTAATCCTAAACTCGCTTCTTTCACACTATGTGGAACATCTAAAATAGCACTTTCGCATACCCGTGTTAATCCTGGTAAATTTAAAATCGTCACCGCTAAAGCACCGCCAAGTAACGTGTACCCCCAGCCCGTTAATGTCACAAACACTAAAAGACCAAATAAGCCGACAACAATGGAAGGAAGAGAAGCCATTGTTTCAATACAAAGTCGAATAAAATTCAACATCTTCCCTTGCTTCGCATATTCAGCTAAATAAATACCTGCTCCAAGACCTAACGGAACAGAAATAAGCAACGTCAACACTAATATATAAAGGGAGTTAATTAATTGAGGACCAATCCCTCCTCCCGCTTGAGTGTTACTTGGGTTTCCAAAAAGGAAATGTGGATCCCAAAATCCCCATCCTTTCGAAAGGATGATCACAACGAAAAATCCTAACAAAATCACGATTAAAAACGAGATCCCATACAAAATGGACGTCCAAATGGCATCAACCGTTCTCGCCTTCATCATTTCTCACCCCGTTGTCCAATGATACGAATAATAAAAATAAATACGAAAGAGATAAACAATAACACCATCGCCAATGTCCACAACACATTGTTCCACGCCGTTCCGTTTAATGTATTGGACATATCCATCGTTAAAATCCCTGTTAAAGTAGAAGTCGGACTATACAATCCTGAAGGCAGCTTCACGGTGTTCCCGATGACCATTTGAACGGCTAACGCTTCCCCAAATGCACGAGCTAATCCCAATACAACTCCTGTTAAAATTCCTTTACGAGCAGCAGGGACAATAACACGGCTAATTGCTTGCCATCTTGTTGAGCCTAATCCGTACGATGCCTCTAAATAAGCGTGCGGAACACTTTGAATCGCATCAGAAGCGATGCTTGCGATCGTCGGTAAAATCATGATACTCAACACAACAATCCCTGCAATCAAACTAAATCCTACTCCACCGAACCATTCGCGCAATAAGGGAACAAGAATGGTAACCCCTAAAAACCCATAGACAACGGATGGAATACCAATCAATAACTCAAGCACAGGCTTTAGTACTTTCGAGCCGAACTGTGGAGAAATATGATTAATAAATACTGCCAAGGCGACCGCAATTGGAGCGCTAATCATCACCGCACCAAGCGATACAAACGTCGACCCAGCAATAAAAATAACAGCCCCATACTTAGGATGCGAATCATTCGGTGCCCATTGGGTAGAAAATAATATTTCTTTCAACGATAAATGGCTTTGCGTAAACGACTGAATTCCTTTACTAAAAATAAATGCGATAATAGAAAGCGTAATAAGCACGATAAAAAATCCACAAAACGTAGCCAGCGCTCTTCCTATATATTCATTTTTCCAATAATTAATTGGTTTTTTCCCCTTCATCACTCATTCACCTTCCCTCATTCATCCAAACGAATAGGACTGACTAAAACGTAGCCAGTCCACTATATTTAATTATTCTAATTCAGACATCGAAATGTATCCCATTTCTTTTACTTTTGCAGCAAATTCTTCGCTCTTTACAAAGTCGATGAAGCCTTTCGTAGCATCTTTCGGCTCGCCTTTTGTGACCATGTACTCGTATGACCAGAACGGATATTTTTGTGCTTTAATGTTTTCAATTGTTGGTTCTGCTCCATTAATTTTTAGTTTTGTTAACGCATTTGCCTTATCGCCAACTAAATACGACATCGCGACATAGCTAATAGCACCTGGTGTGGACTGAATCGCTTGCTCAACAGCACCGTTCGAATCTTGAACCGTTCCGATGCTGTCATTCACTTTCGTACCGTTCATTAACGTTTTTTCAAATGTTGCCCGTGTTCCTGAAGAAGCTGGACGGTTAATCACGTTAATTTTTTCATCGTTTCCGCCTACTTCTTTCCAGTTTGTCACTTTCCCTGAAAAAATATCTTGAATTTGTTGGACAGTTAACGAATCAATTTTTACATCTTTGTTCACTACTAATGCAAATGCGATCCCTGCCACTTTATTATCAACTAATTCGCCAGCTTTCGCTTTATCTTCAATTTTTTCTGCTGATGGAACATCTGAGTTACCGATTTGAACAGCACCTGCGGCTACTTGATTTACACCTGTTCCACTTCCGCCACCTTGCACAGTGATTGAAACATCTGGATATTTTTGCATAAATTCGTTTGCTGCTTCTTCTGCAAGCGGCTGAAGTGCTGTCGAACCTGCTACAGTAATCGTTCCCGTATACGTCTGTTGGTTCTCATCTTTTTTGTTATTTTCTGTAGCGTTTTTGTCTGAATTTCCACATCCAGCAAGTGCCCCTGTAATAACTAGTGCTGCCATTGCTAACTTCACGCTTCTCTTCAACATCCTTGTAACCTCCATCATTTTCTTAATCATCTCGCTTACAATGCCATTGTAGCGAACAAGTTTTATGCTTTTATTAAGCAAATGTTAAGTTTAAGTAAAGATGCTCTTTTTTAATCACTACACATGATCAGGAATGGACAAGCATACATATGTAATAGCTACTTTTATTAGGGGGAAACGCACGTGAGAAAATGGACGAGTATTCTCGTGTCTCTTTTAGTTATATACACGGTTTATCATGATGTTACAAAGGGAACATTAATCCACCACCAAGAAACAACCGCTCATGTACAACAAGAAAAACAAAAAAAATTCTCACTACCATATCAAACCGTCGAAATAAAAGCCGGCGACACGCTCGTTTCCATAGTCGAACAGCAGCAAAAAGGGCCCTTGCCTGTACCGATCGACACGCTCATTCGTGATTTTGAATCGTTAAACCCTGGCGTCAAAGCAACTGCTTTACAAATCGGAAAATCGTATAAAATTCCTGTCTATCGCAAGTAACTCCGCGAATTTCTTGTCAATTTCCTATAAACATTGATACAATAGTGCAGAAAGCATAAGTTCTTAAAGGAGCGAAGGATCCGTGAATGAAATCATTCATCGTTCAAAAACCCGTCCGGTTCGCGTCGGCAACTTGACAATCGGCGGAAGCAACGAAGTCATTATTCAAAGTATGACAACGACAAAAACACACGATGTCGATGCGACGGTTGCTGAAATACATCGATTAGAAGAAGCAGGCTGCCAAATCGTCCGCGTCGCCTGCCCAGATGAACGGGCGGCAAACGCCATTTCAGAAATTAAAAAACGAATTAACATCCCGCTTGTCGTTGATATTCATTTTGACTACAAATTAGCATTAAAAGCAATCGAAGGCGGTGCGGATAAAATTCGCATCAACCCGGGAAACATCGGCCGCCGCGAAAAAGTCGAAGCGGTCGTAAAAGCAGCGAAAGAACGCGGCATTCCGATTCGGATTGGCGTCAACGCCGGTTCGCTCGAAAAGCGGATTTTAGAAAAATACGGCTATCCAACGGCCGACGGCATGGTCGAAAGCGCCTTATACCATATCCGCATTTTAGAAGAGCTTGATTTTCACGACATTATCGTATCATTGAAAGCATCCGACGTTCGCCTTGCGATCGAAGCGTACGAAAAAGCAGCAAGAACGTTCGATTACCCGCTTCATCTCGGCATTACTGAATCCGGTACGCTTTTTGCTGGAACAGTAAAAAGCGCGGCTGGGCTCGGTGCGATTTTAAGCAAAGGAATCGGCAATACCGTTCGTATTTCATTAAGCGCCGATCCGGTCGAAGAAGTGAAAGTCGCTCGCGAATTGTTAAAAGCATTTGGCTTGGCGGCAAATGCAGCGACACTTATTTCTTGTCCGACGTGCGGACGAATCGAAATTGATTTAATTAGCATCGCCAATGAAATCGAAGAATACATCGCAAACATTAAGGCGCCAATTAAAGTCGCTGTCCTCGGTTGCGCCGTCAATGGTCCTGGAGAAGCGCGCGAAGCGGATATCGGCATCGCCGGGGCGCGCGGGGAAGGACTATTATTCCGCCACGGACAAATCGTCCGTAAAGTTCCAGAAGAAAAAATGGTCGAAGAATTGAAAAAAGAAGTCGATAAACTCGCAGAAGAATATTTCGCTAACCAAGCAAAAGCTTGACGCATTCCGCGCCAAGCTTTTTTCTTTTAGTAATAAAACGGAATCACAAACAATTTTATAATAATCGACACTACGCCGATGCCGATTGCCCACATTCCTAACGTCGTTGCTCCGCGTCGACGCGCCATAAAGCCGACAATAATCCCTGCTGCTCCTAACAAAATCGGCATAATAAACAAGGACAAAATCGACAACGCAAGCGCCGTCCATCCCCATCCGCTTCCATTTGCTCCTTCTCTTTCTTCCCGCTCGTCAAATCGGCGAACCGGCTCAGCGATTTCTGCGGACGTCTCTTCCATAAAATCAGGCTCATGTTCCACGCGGCCAATCGATTGCACGTAACTTCCGTACGTACGTTTGTTATTATCTCCCATGTTGTTCCCTCGCTTTCGTAAAGTAAAAGGAGCATTTTTAGTATCGGTTGTTGTAAAAAAAATATCGCTGCGAATGTTTTCATATGCAGGAAAATTGCATGCGATATGTTACAATATCCATGTAGAAAGGAGTGCTTCGTTGACAATGAAAAAGCGTCTTGGCATCGACATCGATGGAACCGTTACTTGCCCAAGTACATTTATCCCTTATTTGAACCGTTCGTTCCAAAAACAATTAACGCTTGCCGACATTACGCAATACAATTTAGCGCCTTTGTATGACACGACAGAGGAAGAAATCGATCGGTGGATGGAACAATACGAAGGAATGATTTATAAAGAAGCGCCGCTCGCGCCAAATGCGCTTGAAGTCCTCGACAGCTGGAAACATCAATACGAACTATTTTATATTAGCGCCCGCGGCAAACATTTATACGACATTACCGAGCAATGGTTTCAAAAACATGGGGTTCATTACCATCATATCGAACTGATAGGCTCGCACGATAAAATCGAAGCGGTAAAAACATACAATATCGCTGCCTTTTTCGAAGACAAATACGACAACGCTTGCGACATCGGCGAACAATGCAACATCCCTGTCATTTTATTCGATACCCCATACAATCAAGGACCGTTGCCAAAACAAGTCATCCGCGTGAAAACATGGCTAGAAGCAAAACAGCATATTGACATGATTTTCTCCTCTCTAACTAATGTAGGAGAACGTCCATAGAGCAGAAACGGCATATCTCGCTAATATGAGATATCCCGTTGACATTCTGGGCACTTTCCGTATATTTCAAATTTATGATCCGCCACTTCATACCCTTGCAAATGCTCTTGCAACTCCCCCATCGGGCATGTCGCAATTTCTTTCGTCTTGCCGCATTCCATGCAAATAAAATGATGATGGTGGTGTGCGCTATCACACTTAAAGCGGAAATGCTTCTCGCCAGACAACTCCGTCATTTCTAAAATGCCGAGCTCAACAAACAGCGACAAATTGCGATAAATCGTATCAAAACTTAAGCCGGGGTAGTCGTTTTTTAACGCCTCTAATACGTCTTTTGCTGTTAAATATTTATCCGTGCGCGAAAACAAATGCAGCATCTCTTCTCGCTTGCCCGTGTGCTTAAACCCTTTTTCTTTCATCAGCTGAATGGCTTGCGCAACATTCATTTCCTTATCCCCTTTTCCATTTTTTCCACGAAATTGCGATAAGTAAAAGACAGACAGAAAGCATCACAATCGTTCCGCCCGGCGCCAAATCTAGCTCATACGACAAAAACAATCCAGCAATTACCGACAGCTCGCCAAAGAAAACCGAATACGCAATCGCTTGCTTAAACCCTTTTGCCACACGAATGCTAGCGGCAACCGGAAGCGTCATTAGCGACGACACTAACAAAATGCCAACAATGCGCATCGAAGCCGCAATCACTAACGCCACTAATACAATAAACACAAAATGAATTGCCCTCGCCCGAATGCCGGAAGCAAGCGCATATTCTTCATCAAACGACAGAAGAAACAACTCTTTATATAAAAACCAAATCGTTGCGACAACGACAATGGCAATGCTTACAATGACCCACACATCTTGCCGGCTGACGGCACTCACGCTGCCGAACAAATACGAAAACAAATCCGTATTAAATCCGTTTGCCAATGAAATAAAAATGATGCTTAATCCGATTCCGCCGGATAAAATAATCGGAATCGCCAATTCTTGATAATGCTTATAGACGCTGCGCAATTTTTCAATCAACAACGACCCAGCAACAGAAAATCCCATCCCCATATACAGTGGATTCCAGCTGAGCAATCCGATTTTTTTTTCCATCAATAAGCTAGCAGCAATCCCCGCCAGCGTCACATGGCTCAACGCATCAGCGATTAACGATAACCGACGGACGACGATAAACACGCCTAATAGCGGGGCTACAAGCCCAATCAATACACCGGCAAAAAAGGCGTTGCGCAAAAACTCGTATTGAAACATCGCTTCAATCATGACAATCCCCCTAATGTTGGTGGGAAAGCACGTGCAAATGATGGCCGTAAAAGGCAGACAAATCATCGGCTTGCAACTCAGCAAACTCCGCTGCTTTCCCGTGGAAATATAAATGTTTATTTAAACATGCGACATGCGTTACTTTTTCGGTAATCGTTCCAACGTCGTGTGTCACTAACACAAGCGTAATGCCAAGATGGCGGTTTAGCTCTTCTAACATGTTGTAAAAGTTTTGGACGTGATGAACGTCGACACCGACGGTCGGTTCATCTAAAATCAATAGCTCCGGCTTACTGACAATCGCTCGAGCGATAAAGACGCGCTGCTGCTGGCCTCCTGACAACTCCCCGATGTTTTGCTTCTGAAATTTTGCCATCCCAACCGCTTCAATCGCCTCTTTCACTGCATCCTTTTCCTTTCGCGTAAAAAAGCGGAAAAGACCGAGCTTAGCCGTTAGTCCACTAGCGACGACTTCTTCGACCGTTGCCGGAAAACCGGTATTAAAACTATTCGCTTTTTGCGACACAAACCCGACACGATGCCACTCTTTAAATTCCGAAATTGGTGTACCAAATAAAAAAATGTTTCCTTGCTGCGGTTTTAATAAACCTAAAATGCATTTTAACAACGTTGATTTTCCCGAACCGTTCGGACCAACTAACCCTAAAAACGCCCCCTTCGGTACGGAAAACGTCACATCTTCTAACACATTTTCTTTTTCATAACGGAACGACACGTGCTCCACTTTTAATGCTTCTTCCTTTGTCATGGCGTCTCCCCTGTTATTTAAGAATGATTACGATTTAGCTGCGAATATAGTATAGCGAAAACGAATTCGTTTGTAAACGAACGTTAATGAATCGCGGACTTAAACTTCGCCCCTCTTACTTCGTGCGTATTCATAATCGTAATAAACGCATGTGGGTCTAGTTCATACACAATCGCTTTTAACTTCGTCAATTCAAGGCGCGTTACGACGGCATAAATGACTTCTTTTTGTGCATCGGTATAGCCGCCTTTTCCTTGCAGCTTCGTCGTGCCACGTCCAAGCCGATGCAAAATTGCATCCGAAATATCTTCATACTGGTCAGATACAATGATGACCGCTTTCGTTTCATCGAGCCCTTCGATGACCGTATCAATCGTTTTAAACGCAATATAATACGTCATCACCGAATACATCGCTTGCTCTAGCCCAAAGACAAACGCTGCCCAACCGAAAATAAAAATATTCATAAACATCACAAACTCCCCGACAGAAAAAGGGAGCTGTTTCGTTAATAAAATCCCTAATATTTCTGTTCCGTCTAACGAACCGCCGTGGCGAATGACAAGCCCCACGCCAACGCCTAACGTCAATCCACCAAAAACGGTCGCTAAAATCGGTTCTTTCGTCAATGGCTCCATATGATGAAACATCCGTTCGACAACCGCTAAACAAACAATGCCAAAAATCGATGAAAACATAAACGTTTTCCCGATTTGCTTATAGCCGTAATACATAAACGGCGCATTTAACAACACGACAAGCGTCGCGAAATTTAAAACCGACCATTTCTCCGGCAAAATATAATCTAAAATAAGCGAAATGCCAATAATTCCCCCGTCAATCATTTTGTTCGGCATTAAAAATCGCTCAATCGAAAGCGCAGCTAACGATGCGCCAAGCAAAATAAGCAACAGCCGGTACAGCACATGCCCCGTACTTTCTTTTTTATGCTGCTTCTGCACCAATCTTACTCCCCCTTTTTCTTTATACTATAACACATTCTTCCACCACATTTCATACGATACACATAGATGGAAAGGAGGCACGATCGATGAACCTTTACCAGCAACTCATCAATCAAAAAATAAAAACGATTACGCCGGAAGAGCTTGTTGCATACAGCCACGATTATGGCATTCCATTAACGGTCGAACAAGCAAAACAAATCATTCACATCGCCCGCACGAATAAAATTAACGTATTTAACCCACAAGAACGGGCAAAATGGGTGCGAGAATTAGCAAAAATTACGTCCCCACAAACAGCGAAACAAGCAAATGAGCTGTTTTTAAAGTTTGTCAATAAAAAATAAGGCGATCTCACAGCGGAGATCGCTTAATTTTTTCCAACACTTCTTCATCAAATGATTGGGCGCGCAACATCGCGATTTCCAAACGATATGGCGGTTTTTTCTCGTTTTTATCATCGCCAACGTACGGCGTCTCTAAAATTTTTGGAATGTCCGTAAGGCTTGGGTGATGCACGATGTAATTGAGCGTTTCAAACCCAATATGACCAAACCCGATATTTTCATGGCGGTCTTTGCGGCTACCGCGTGGATTTTTACTGTCGTTAATATGCAATACTTTTAGCCGGTCTAAGCCAATAATTTTGTCAAATTCCTCTAACACCCCGTCGAAGTCATCAACGAGATTATATCCAGCATCATGGACGTGGCACGTATCGAAACAAACCGATAGCTTGTCGTTATGCACAACACCATCGATAATTTTCGCTAGTTCTTCAAAGCGGCTACCACATTCGGACCCCTTGCCCGCCATTGTTTCTAACGCAATTTGCACCGGTTGTTCACGGGTAATGACTTCATTGAGCCCTTCAATAATTTTCTTAATGCCTGCATCAATTCCCGCTCCGACATGCGCGCCTGGATGAAGAACGATTTGTTTCGCACCGATGGCAGCCGTCCGTTCAATTTCCGCGCGTAAAAAATCGACGCCAAGCTGGAACGTATCGGCATTTATCGTATTTCCAATGTTAATGATGTAAGGGGCATGTACGACAATTTCTTCAATGCCATGCTCTTTCATATGGGCAAGCCCCGCTTCAATGTTTAATTCCTCGATTTTTTTTCGCCGCGTATTTTGCGGAGCACCTGTATAAATCATAAACGTCGTTGCACCGTAAGAAACCGCCTCTTCACTCGCCGCAAGCAGCATTTTTTTTCCGCTCATCGACACATGTGAGCCGATTTTCAACATCTCCATCTCCCCTTCGCTGCGCCATGGTTTATTTTTTCTTTAGGCGTTTCTTTTGCTTTTCGAGTTGTTCTTGCAGTTTTTTCTTATAGCCTGGTTTTACTTGCTTCGGCTTTATTTTTTTCAACAGCTGCTTCATCTCGTCGTTTTGTTTTGCCCGCTTGCTTCGCTGGTTCCAAGGAGGCAAGTCTTCCCACTCTCCGCGCACAAGGTCGCGGTGAATAAAGGAAATCCCCTTTTTCTCCAATTTTATCAACATCTCTTGGTCGGAAGGTTCATAAATTGTCGTGGCGATTCCTGTGTAGCCAGCGCGCGCCGTTCGTCCGACGCGATGTACGTAAAAATCTAAATCGCTCGGCAATTCATAGTTAATGACATGGCTGACTCCTTCAATATCGATGCCGCGTGCCGCTAAGTCTGTCGCGACGATGAATGGAAATTCAAGGTCACGAATTTGTTTCATCATTTTTTTCCGCTCTCGCGGCGTTAAATCCCCGTGTAAAATCCCTACTTTTAGCCCTTTTTCGCTTAACGCATCTGCCACTTCATCCGCTTTCTTTTTCGTATTCGTAAACACGATGGCTAAATACGGATTATACGCGACAAGCATCTCATGCAATAGCTTTATTTTGTCACGATGGCGAAGAGGAACGAGCACGTGCTCGATGTTTTCTGCTGCTACTTGTTTTGGGGCGACATGGACGTATTTCGGGTTTTCCATATATTTTTTTAAAAACGGTTTTAACTTTTCTGGAATTGTCGCGGAAAACACAAGCATTTGCAATTCTTTCGGCATTCTCGCCGCTATTCGGTCGACATCGACAATAAAGCCCATATCGAGCATTAAATCTGCTTCGTCGACGACTAACGTCTTCGCGGTATGGACAAACAGCGCCTGCTCGCGAATTAAATCGTTAATTCTGCCAGGAGTCCCAATCACGATATGCGGCTGTTTTTTTAATTTTTCAATCGCCTTTTGCTTGTCCGTCCCTCCGATAAAACAACGGGCTGTAATCGAGGCTTTTTTTGGACAATGCTTCGTGATGCGAAGCACTTCATGGTAAATTTGCGTCGCTAATTCCCTTGTTGGCGCAGTAATAACTGCTTGCACGTCATCGCGTGACGGGTCGATATGATGAATAATCGGCAGTACGTACGCATGCGTCTTTCCTGTCCCTGTTTGCGACTGTCCAATGACGCTTTCGCCGCGAAGGACGCTTGGAATAACGCGCTCTTGAATTTCTGTCGGTTGATAAAATCCAAGCTCTTTAATCGCTTCTATAATAAAAGGCTGAAACGAAAACCGTTCAAACAACGTTTCTTTCATGCACTTCTCTCCTTTCCTTGCAAACAAACCCGATTTATCATTATAGCGGATTTTCGCTTCTTCTCGCAACAATAGGCACTTAGGAAAAAACATTTTCTGTGATATTCGCATACTGTATGATAGAAAGTTGTTAGAAAGGAGGAAACAAAGATGATGCGACCACCAATGGTTCCCCCTCCATCCGCGCGCCCGTTTTCCTTTCCACGCTCTCCGTTTCCAACGCAGCCGTTTTACGGTGCCCCAAGAGCAGGCGGCGGATTGTTATCTCGTTTATTTTCCGGCGGCCAAGCAGCTTCGCCTTTTCGTGCGCTGCCAATGCAAACGATGGCGAGCGGTGCAAGCAGCGCAGGCGGCGGAATTAGCGGAATGCTAACTAATGTGCAAAAAATGCTCGGCATCGCGCAAAACGTCATGCCAATGGTTCAACAATACGGACCGCTCGTCAAAAACTTACCCGCGATGATGAAAATATGGAAAGAACTAAAAACGACCGATACGAGCGAAGAGAAGAGCGAAAAAACAGAAACAAAAAAAGAAAAAGCATCTTCCCCGCGCGAACTACCAACAGCGAAACAACCTCCGAAAGAAAAACGAAAAACTGAACCGAAACCATCTGTCCCGAAGCTTTACATTTAGTTCGTTTTTGTCTTCTCCCTCATTCTCCGCTATAATGAAAGATGTACAACGGAGGGGGGAAGAACGATGGAAGTCATTAAAATTACACCGCGCGGCTATTGCTACGGCGTCGTTGATGCGATGGTGATTGCGCGAAACGTCGCCTTAGATAAAACGTTGCCACGGCCGATCTACATTTTAGGCATGATCGTTCATAATAAGCACGTCACCGATGCGTTTGCAGAAGAAGGCATTATTACACTCGATGGGGCAAACCGATTGGAAATTTTAGAAAAAATCGACCATGGAACGGTTATTTTTACAGCTCACGGCGTTTCCCCAGAAGTCAAACGGCGTGCGCGCGAAAAGGGGCTCGTCACCATTGATGCCACCTGCCCAGATGTGACAAAAACACATGACTTAATTCGGGAAAAACTCGACAAAGGCTATGACATTATTTACATCGGCAAAAAAGGACATCCAGAGCCAGAAGGAGCGGTCGGCATTGACCCGACACGCATTCATCTTGTCGAAACTGTTATCGATGTCGAAAATCTTGCCGTCGCCAATGAAAAAATCATGGTCACAAACCAAACGACAATGAGCCAATGGGACGTTGCGCATATTATGGAAAAAGTGAAAGAAAAATATCCATACGTCGAAATGCATAAAGAAATTTGCCTAGCGACCCAACTGCGGCAAGAAGCTGTCGCAGAGCAAGCGAAAGAGGCGGACGTGACGATTGTCGTCGGTGACCCAAAAAGCAACAACTCGAATCGACTCGCACAAGTATCGGAAGAAATTGCCGGAACGAAAGCGTACCGCGTCGCCGACGTCACCGAAATCGAAATTGATTGGATTAAAAACGCGAAAAAAGTTGCTGTCACTGCCGGCGCTTCCACGCCAACGCCAATTACAAAAGAGGTCATCGACTTTCTCGAACAATTTGATCCGAACAACCCTGCGACGTGGAAACGCGAACGAAAAGTGCCGTTACAAAAAATTTTACCGAAAGTCAAAACAAAAGGTGTCCAATGAGGACACCTTTTTTGAAAGATAAGAGAGAAAATGTTTGGTTCAAAGAGCTGTCTAGCTCCAAGCGCCATCGGTGTGATGTGCTCCGCCCCATGCTGCGGCGACGATAGCCTCCTCGGTGGCGCTTGTGCGCTCTTCGCCGACAGGCGGCGCTTTTCTTATACAAACGTAAACGGATCCGTATGCACTGTTGACGCGAAGATAGAAACGTTCCATTTCGCTCCGATTTGTTGTTCCAAAAAGCGAACCAATCCTTGTTTCATCACTTTTTCCGCATGGTGCCCTGGATCGACGATATGAAGCCCAAGCGCCATCGCATCATGCGCCACATGATAATAAACGTCGCCGGTGACATAAACATCGGCCCCGCTCATTTTCGCCTGGCGAATATATTTATTTCCGTCGCCGCCAATGACCGCGACTTTTTTCACTTTGTCATGTAAATTGCCGACAACGCGCACCGCTTGTACATCGAGCGCTTTTTTTACATGCTCCGCAAAGGCACGAAGCGTCATTTCTTCCGGTAAATATCCGATGCGCCCTAATCCCCATGTCCGCCCTTTATTTTCTAACGGATAGACGTCATACGCAACTTCTTCGTATGGATGAGCTTTCAACATTGCGGCAATCACCTTTTTTTGCAGCGACGCTGGAAAAATCGTTTCTATCCGCACTTCTTCCACTTCTTCCAACGTTCCTTTTTCACCGATAAACGGAGTGGCTCCTTCTCCCGGCAAAAATGTCCCGATGCCGCGGCTATTAAATGTGCAATGGCTATAATTTCCGATATGACCTGCACCCGCATTGCCAATTGCTTCTCGGACGTCACTCGCATGCGTTTCTGGAACGTAAACGACTAATTTTTTCAACGCTTCCTCATACGTCGGCACTAAGACGTCGATCGCTTGTAGCCCAAGCGCTTCGGAAAGCCAGTCGTTCACCCCACCGATTGCGATGTCTAAGTTTGTATGGGCAGCATAAATCGCAATATTATGTTTCAAACATTTTTCGACGAGTCGCCCTTGCGCTTGGTCGGTAATAATTTGCTTCAGCGGACGATACAATGGAGGATGGTGGGCGATGATAAGGTCAACACGTTTTTCGATCGCCTCATCCACCACCTCCTCCAGCACGTCAAGCGTCACCATCACACGCTGCACAGGCTTATTAAGTGTGCCGATTTGCAAGCCAATCGGATCCCCTTCCATCGCTAACTGTTTCGGCGCAAATTGTTCTAACAGGTGAATGATTTCCTGTCCATTTGGAATTTTACTCATCGCGCAAGACCTCCTCGACGAACGAAATGTTTCTTTCCAACGCTTCCTTTTTCGTCAGCCCTTCTTTTGTCGTTGCTTTCGCTTCTAATTCGGCAATAATTCGGCGCCAATGCTCGATTTCTTTGTGCCATTTTTTCACAAACACATCGTTTCGTTCGGTTCGTAAAAACGGACCGACAAGTAATTCTATCTCGAAATCTCGATATGGCTTGAGAGGATCTCCTTTTTCCGCCACTAATACCTCATAAATTTGCCCATCTTCTTCTAAAATTCGTTCGGCGATCAATTCCCAGCCGTTGTCAAATAGCCATTTTCGCACGACATGTGCGCCAACATTCGGCTGCAAAATAAGCCGTTTCACCGTTTCAAGTTTCTGTTTTCCCGCTTCTAAAATGTGCGCAATTAACGTTCCGCCCATTCCGGCGATTGTAACGCAATCGACTTCTCCTGCTTCAATGACCGCTAATCCATCGCCTTTTCTTACCGAAATGACGTCGCTTAGCCCAACTTTCCTCACTTGTTGCTCCGCGGAACGAAATGGACCGTCCGCCACTTCTCCAGCAACCGCTTGCACAATATATCCGTGCAAATACGCATAGCATGGCAAATACGCATGGTCCGAACCGATATCGGCTAAGCGTGCCCCCTTCGGGATAAACGAAACGACCGTTTCTAATCGCTTCGATAGTTTTAGCTCGTTCATCTAACCTTCCTTTCCTTACGATAATCTCCCTTCGATTATTGTATCATAAACAAAAAATCCCTTCACCTAAGGCAAAGGGATTTTTAAAGTTATTGCAGTTTAGATAGCCATTTCGCCATCTCGTCTGCTTTGTCTGCAGGAACAAGACCAGATGGCATGTTACCGCGTCCATGTTGGATGACGTCTTTAATTTGATCTAACGAAAGGCGTTTTCCTACACCTTTTAACGACGGACCGACACCGCCCTCATAGTTCACCCCGTGACAGGCGCTGCACGTTTGTTTATAAAACTCTTCTGGATTTGCTGCAGTCGCTTTTTCTTCTGTTTTAGCGCCGCCTTTTTGCTCTTCCGCAAGCTCTTTTGCATCCCCAAGCCCCTTGAAAGAAAGAGCAATCGTTAGACCGATTCCCAATACCATAATAAGTACAAATGGGATTAATGGATTGCGATTCATCGTATTTACCTCCCTTTATGTATCCATCCTTTAAATGTAACCGCTATAAACAACTTTATTTTACTGTAAATCAGCGAGAAGGAAAAGCCCTAATCTAAAATCTTGCAGAAAATCGTCGAAAAAAAAGAAAAGCGGAGGCGACTGCATAGCTGCGACGGGGCGAATGTTCTTCCCCCGGAAAGGTGCCCGTCACCTCGAGGGGGAAGGTTATTTGCCCCCCGAGCAGCTAGGAGCCGCAGCTAGACACGAAAAGCGGAGGCGACTGCTCAGCTCTCGAAGCCAAGCGTTCTTCCGACAAGAAGCGCTTTTTGCTTCGACGGAGGAAGGTTGCTTGGCACTAGAGAGCTAGGAGCCGCAGCTAGACACGAAAAGCGGAGAACGGTCCTTGGCGAGAGCCAAGGAAACATCCGACGGAAGCGCAAGCTTTCGACGGAGACGTGCGTGCACGTCGGACGGAGAAAGCGGACGCGGAGGAGGATGTTAGTTCTCAGCTAGACACGAAAAGCGGAGGCGACTGGTTAAAAAAAGAATGATGCTAGAAGTAACATTAATCCAATCGCTCCAGAGATCGTTAAATATAAAAAACGAAAGCGTATCCCGACAATAACCCATAGGAAACAATTTAAAAAAACGACAAGCGATAATACCATTTTTGAGCCTGGAAAGTAATAGTCGCTCATTCGCACCATCGCAAGAAACAAAAGAAACGCTCCACTAATAAGCGGCAAATGCACAACCGCTTCTCTTCGCCATCGCCATATCCCAATTAGACAAATTCCGACAAAAAATGCCAAAAGGAGCATTTGCAAAACGAATGATAATTCAGTAAAATAAATGACAAGAACACCGGCTGGAAGCAGTAAACAAACAAGAAACATAACGAAAACCGTCGCCCATCTTTTCCGTCTAGGAGCGACAGAAGGAGTAACTTCTCCTTCTGTATAAAGCGCTAACAAATAATCGCAATAATGTTCTGGAAGAAGACGGGATCGCTTCCAATATTCAATTTCACGCACAATAATTTCACGTCGTTTTTCGTTCATGCCGATCGACCTTCCTATTGAAATAAAAATAGTTTACTTCTCCACGAAGAAGTAAACTATTCATTCCCCGCGTTTTAAGCATTGCTCAAAACGCGGAGAACGTTTTTTACTCTAAAAAGTCTTTCAGGCGTTTGCTGCGGCTTGGATGGCGCAATTTTCGTAGCGCTTTTGCTTCGATTTGGCGAATGCGCTCTCTTGTGACGCCAAACACTTTTCCTACTTCTTCTAGCGTACGCGTGCGTCCATCATCCAACCCAAAGCGGAGGCGAAGCACGTTTTCTTCCCGGTCTGTTAACGTATCAAGCACGTCTTCGAGCTGCTCTTTTAATAGCTCATACGCCGCATGCTCTGAAGGAGACGTCGCGTCTTGGTCTTCGATAAAGTCGCCTAAATGCGAATCGTCTTCTTCGCCAATTGGGGTTTCTAACGACACCGGCTCTTGGGCAATTTTTAAAATCTCCCGCACCTTCTCCGGCGTTAAATCCATCTCTTCCGCAATCTCTTCCGGAGACGGTTCCCGGCCTAAATCTTGCAAAAGTTGGCGTTGGACGCGGATGAGCTTATTAATCGTTTCGACCATATGAACAGGAATGCGAATCGTGCGTGCTTGGTCGGCAATTGCTCGTGTAATCGCTTGGCGAATCCACCACGTTGCGTACGTACTGAACTTATATCCTTTGCGGTAGTCAAACTTTTCCACCGCTTTAATTAGTCCCATATTTCCCTCTTGAATGAGGTCTAAAAACAACATGCCGCGACCGACATAGCGTTTCGCAATGCTAACGACAAGGCGCAAGTTCGCTTCCGTAAGACGACGTTTCGCCTCTTCGTCCCCTTGCTCAATCCGTTTCGCAAGCTCAATCTCTTCTTCCGCTGACAAAAGCGGAACGCGGCCAATCTCTTTTAAATACATGCGAACCGGATCGTTAATTTTCACCCCAGGCGGAACGGTTAAATCATTTAAATCAAACTCTTCTTCTTTTAAATCATCTAAATCGGGATCGTCTTCTAAATCCGATTCGCTGATCACATCAATTCCCTGCTCTGTCAAATATTCGTAGTACTCATCCATTTGATCGGAGTCAAGGTCGAAGCTTGCTAACCGCTCGGCAATTTCTTCATATGTTAACACTCCGCGTTTTTTTCCTAACTCCACTAATTGTTCTTTCACTTGCTCTAACGTTGCATCCGTTTCTACTTGTTTTGAACGAGCTGATTTTTCAGCCATCTCGTCACCTTCCTTCTAAAACTTTCCCATCACACTACAATTGTTTTTTCATTTCGAGAATTTCTTGGGCGATGCGTGCCGCCTTTAAAAAATCTTTTTGCCGCTCTGCTTCTAGTTTTTCTTGTTCTTTTTCTTTTAGCTTTAACCATTTTGGGTAATTCAACACATGTTTCATATAATCATTTAATTCTTGGGAAGAAAGATTTTCATTAATGAGCATCATCGATAGCTCGGTTACAAGCGGCTTTAACTCGTTCGGTAGACGAGCTAGCAACGCGCTGACATCTGGTTCGTTCCCTTCTTCGTAAAACGCATAAAGGTAAGCCGCAATTGCCCGATGTTCCTCGATGTTGAATCCGCCTTGCACCGTCTGTTGGACAGTAAACGCGACGTCACGGCTGCGCAACATATGAGCAAGCAACATCCGCTCCGCATTATGAAACGCTGGAAGCAACTTTTTCTGTAGCGGCTGCTGACGCGTCACGTGCCGTTCGCGAGCAACATGTTCTTTCTTTTTGTAACGTTCTAATTGCCGTTCTAAGGCAGCTAAGGAAAGGGAAAATTCGTTCGCGAGCTGGCGCAAATAATAGTCTAGTTCCACAGGAGAAGAAAGTCGGCTAATTTCGCGCAACGCTTCGTCAATATAACGAATTTGATCATTTTCGTTTGTTAAATTTTTCCCCTTACGCAAATACGCTAATTTAAATGCTGTGAGGGAACGGCTCGAATCAAGGATGGTTCGCTGAAAGGACTCTGAGCCGTTTCGGCGAATATACTCATCTGGGTCAAGCCCGTCAGGAATTGTTGCAATTTTCACATGGCAGCCGGCTTGTGCTAGTAATTCCGCTGCCCGCACCGCTGCGTCCATCCCTGCTGAGTCCCCGTCATAACAAATGACGACCGTTTCCGCGTTTCGCCGCAAAATACGTGCCTGTTCTTCACTTAATGCCGTCCCCATCGTGGCAACCGCATTTACAACCCCCGCTTGCACCGCTGAAATAACATCCGCAAACCCTTCAAATAAAACGGCTTGCTGCTGTTTTCGAATCGGGAGTCGCGCTCGGTGAAAATGGTATAAAATTTTCCCTTTATGAAAAATCGGCGTTTCTGGGCTGTTTAAATATTTAGGCTGTCCCTCTCCAAAGGCTCGCCCGGAAAACGCGACTGTTTCCCCATGATGATTATGAATTGGGAACATAATTCGGTTGCGAAAACGGTCAAAATAATTGCCGTCTTCTTTGCGGATGATAAGTCCCGCCTTTTCCATCAGTTCGAGCGGAAACCCTCGACCGTTTAAAAACTTTACTGCTACGTCCCAAGCTGGGGGCGAGTAGCCAATTTCAAACTGCTCAATGGCTGTCAATGAAATGCCTCGTGTTTGCAAATAATGAAGCGCTTCTTGCCCCTCTTTTGTATTTATGAGCAAATGATGATAAAATTTCTTTAAAAGTTCATGCGCTTCGATCATTTTTTTTGTATCGTTCGTTTCCGCTATCCGCTTCGGCTGTTCTTGGAGTGCAAAATGCGATAAATCTATGTTCGCACGTACTGCTAGCCGCTCGGCTGCCTCTACAAACGATAGCCCTTCAATGTCCATCAAAAATGAGAAAACATTTCCGCCTGCTCCGCAACCAAAACAATGAAAAATTTGTTTATCCGGAGAGACGGAAAACGATGGCGTTTTCTCTCCATGGAACGGGCAAAGTCCGAAATAATTTCGTCCTTGTTTTTTCAGCTGGACGTACTCACTAATCACATCGACGATATCAACCGCTCGCCGGATTTCTTCAATTGTTTCTTCGGGAAGGCGATATCCCATATGAACAACTCCGTAATGTATTATTCTCGACCTATGTCTATTTTCCTGCGAGTTTCGACAAAATTTTTTCGAAACTTTTTCGAAACGTCTGTCGTTCTTCCGCGGAAAAACGCTTCATTCCTTTCGCATACACTCCTTGTCTTCGCTGTTTCGCATGCAGGTAGCGAACATAGAGCCGATGGCCCATTTCTTCTTCCGTATACACGTTTCCACGCGGAGAAACGACGTAAATATTTCGATGGACGAGCATGCTCGCTAACCCAACATCTTGCGTGACGACGACATCGCCCGCCTTCGCATGGTTGACGATGTATAAATCCACCGCTTCTTTTTCTGCATCGACATATACCCATTGCATCGGTTGGTCGTGCGAAAAATGGCTGTAGGAAGACACAAACACGCTCTCTACATTATATTGACGAGCGAGCGAAAAAATTTCTTGTTTCACAGGACAAGCGTCCGCATCGACAAAAATAGTCAAATCTCGCCGTGCATACGTTTCCTTTTCTACATGTTTCTCAAAAATCCTGCTTCTCCTCCTATGACCATCGCCGAATTTTGTCGATTCCCTTCTTGACAATAAACTATACATAGTTTACTCGTTCTCTATACGCTCTAAACGTGCTTTTATCACAATTTTTTATTATAATACAAACGAATAGAATATGCTATAAAAAAATATCCCCTCGTTTTTCGTGGAGAAGAAATAAAACGAGCTTCGCCTTGGCTCAGCCCGTTTTTGTCGGTTATAACTTTCGTTTTTTCATAATGATGTTCGCTGTTTCTTCCACCGCTTTATTCGTCACATCAATAACATCGCAGCCGATTTTTTGAATGACTTTATCAAAGTAATCCAATTCTTCTTTAATTCGTTCGATATTCGCATAAATTGCTTTATCGTCTAGGCCGAGCGCTTTTAATCGCTCACGGCGAATCGAGTTTAATTTTTCTGGGCTAATTTTTAATCCAAAACATTTTTCCGGTGATACTTTAAACAGCTCTTCCGGTGGCTCGACTTCTGGTACAATCGGGACGTTTGCCACTTTCAGACGTTTATGCGCTAAATATTGGGAAAGCGGTGTTTTCGAGGTGCGTGACACCCCTATTAACACAATATCTGCGCGTAAAATGCCGCGCGGGTCACGACCGTCATCATATTTCACTGCGAATTCAATCGCTTCGATCTTCTTAAAATAATCTTCATCAAGCACGCGCACTTGTCCTGGTTCATACCGCGGCGTCATCTGAAACAAATCGCGCATTTTTTCGATAAGCGGACCGATAATATCATACACCTCTACCCCTTCGCGCTGCGCCTCTTCGATTAAAAACTGGCGCATTTGCGGTACAACGAGCGTAAATGCAATAATCGCATCGTTCATTTTCGCAAGCGCAACGACTTCTTTCAATGTTGTCGTATCTTCGACGTACGGCACGCGTTTTAATTGAATAATCGAGCTATTAAATTGACTAGCGGCTGCTTTGACGACTAATTCCGCCGTTTCCCCCCCTGAGTCAGAAACTACGTATACGACGCGTTGCATTCCCCAACCTCCTTACAGCAAATCATCTTTCGCTAACGCAACAAACGCTTTCGTAATGTTCGTTTTTGTAATTCTGCCGATGACTTCAAATCCTTTTTCCGTCTTTTTTACAACCGGCATCGCATCAATTTGTTTCTCAATTAACCGTTCGGCAACATCGATTAATAAATCGTCTTTATAACAGACGGTAATATTCGGCATTCTTGTCATAATAATATTTACCGGAATGGACGTAAGCTCTTGTTTCCCGATGCTTGTCCGCAACAAGTCTTTCCGCGACAACACACCGGCTAACAGCGATTCTTCATCAACGACGAATAACGTCCCTACGTCTTCTAAAAACATGGTGACGATGGCATCATACACGCTAACGTTTTCATTCACAACAACAGGAATCGATTGATAATCACATACTTTTAGTTTTTTCAGCCGATCAGCAAGAAGTTGGGTGCCGGTTTTCCCTGTATAAAAATAACCGACTCTCGGTCTTGCTTCCAAATAGCCGGCCATCGTTAAAATCGCCAAATCCGGACGAAGCGTTGCCCGTGTTAAATTTAATCTCTCGGCAATGCTCTCCCCAGTAATCGGGCCATGATCCTTGACGATTTGCAAAATTTGCTCTTGGCGCTTATTTAGTTCGATTGTCATTCACCACCTTACGAAAAACTAAAAAAGACATACGTATACGAAAATATTATAACTTAATTCCCCTCTTTGCAAAGGAGAAATCACGAAAATTCAAAAAAACGAGAGGCACAGGCGACTGGCAAGAAAAAAGGCTGCCCTTTTGTTGGCACAGCCCTGTTATTGCAAATGATTTTTTAACTGCTCGATTTGCGTTAAAAAGCGTTTTGTTTTTAATGAAAGACCGGAGTATTCATCGTAATAGGCGGAAATGATGCGGTTCAATTCTTTTTTCGTTTCTTCCTTGACGGAAATTTTCCCAAGCCGCGACAAATCGAAATAATAAAACAGGCGCAACAACTTTACCGCCGCAGGAGAAAGCGGCAACCGATGAGGGTCGGTCGCTTCGCAACGATGGCAAAGAAAGCCACCCTCTTTCACTGAGAACGAAAACATTCCTTCCGATTGTTTGCAAACGGCACAACCGTCTAACATCGGATGCAATCCCATCACACGCAACATTTTCATCTCATAAATATATGTAAGGATTTCTAAATCCAACCCATCGTTCATATATTTTAATGTTTGCAGCAGCAACTCAAACAAATATGGATTCGGGCGCTGCTCTTCTGTCACTTTGTCCGTCAACTCGACAATATACGAAGCATAGGCGGTAGCGAAAATATTTTCCCGAATGCCGCGCAACGAATCGATAATTTCCGCTTGCTGCAAGCTGCCAACCCCGCGGCTTTTTTGCACTAAATAATATCCGTATGTAAACAACTGCGTGACAGACGAAAGGCGGCTGCTCGGCTTTTTGGCACCGCGAGCCATGACAGCCACCTTCCCCCATTCCCTTGTCCATAACGTCACAATCTTGTTCGTTTCCCCGTAATCTACTGTTCGAAGCACAATCGCTTCGCATTTTTCCAACAATGCAATCACCACCAAGCTGAAAAGCAGCTTAGAAAATCGGCTGGTCCATTTCTGTCAACTCTTGCTCTTGCTCATCTTTTGGTTGATGCTCTTTTTCAAGCTCTTTAAAAAGGAGATACGTGTCGATATTTCCTGTTTGGCTGAACAGCTTCCACGTAAACTCAAGCATTGAACCACACCTTTCCGCCTGCAGGATCTTTCTGTGTTGTCGGCAAATCGCCATAAACACTCGCCCGAGCTATTTATTAGGTTGGCATTACGGCAAATGATTTATGTTATATAAAATTTGTTAATACTCGTCTTCCCTAAACCCGAAATCCCGAAGTTGCGACAGTTTATTGCGCCAATCTTTTTGCACTTTTACCCAAAGCTCTAAAAATACTTTCGATCCAAGCAACGCCTCAATGTCTACGCGGGCGCGCTGTCCGATTTCTTTTAGCATTCGCCCTTGTTTTCCGATAATAATTCCTTTTTGTGAATCACGCTCGACAATAATTGTCGCTCCGACATAGACCGTATGGCTATCTTCGCGACGTTCGATGGAATCAATCACCACCGCAATCGAATGCGGCACTTCTTCACGCGTCAAATGAAGCGCTTTTTCGCGAATCAACTCCGCAATAATAAACCGTTCTGGATGATCGGTTACTTGGTCGGCCGGATAATATTGCGGACCTTCCGGCAAGTACGACTTAATTTGCTCGATCAGCGTTTCAACGTTGTTCCCTTGCAGCGCTGAAATCGGCACAACTTCCGCAAACGAATAAAGCGACCGATAGCGATCGATAAGCGGCAATAATTCATCTGGATGAATTTGGTCGATTTTGTTCACGACTAAAAATACGGGTGTATTCACTTCCTTCAGCCGCTCGATAATAAAAGCGTCGCCACGACCGAATCCTTCTTCGGCGTTAATCATAAACAAAATGACATCAACTTCTTTTAAAGCATTTTGTGCTACTTTCATCATGAAATCGCCAAGCTTATGCTTTGGCTTATGAATTCCCGGCGTATCGATGAAAATGATTTGTGCATCATCGGTCGTATAAACGCCTTGAATTTTATTGCGTGTCGTCTGCGGTTTATCGCTCATAATCGCAATTTTTTGGCCGATGACACGGTTTAAAAACGTTGATTTTCCAACGTTCGGTCTGCCGATAATGGAAACGAATCCTGATTTAAATTTTTCTCTACTCATGTAAATCCTCCGCTGAAAATGCTCCTGGTAATAGTTCTTTCACCGTCAGTTCCGTGACGTCGCCTTTCAAATTGGCTAAAATTACTTTCATATCTGGCGGACATAATTCCGCAATGACTTGGCGGCACGCCCCGCACGGCGGAACTGGACGGGAAGTATCAGCGATGACCGCAAGCGCTGCATATTCGCGCGCCCCTTCCGAATAAGCTTTAAATAAAGCGGTGCGCTCCGCACAATTGCATAAACTATACGCTGCGTTTTCAACGTTGCATCCGTGGTATATTTTTCCGTCTGTTGTTAATAACGCGGCACCAACTTGAAATTTAGAGTAAGGGGCATATGCATATTCCCGTGCCTTTTTTGCTTCTGTGATTAATTGTGCCATTTCCATGCTGTTCTTCCTTCCTTACGAGGCAATTGCCTCTTTCTTTATTTTACAAGAAATTGAGAAAAATTTCATCTCTCTTCGCAAGAAAATTAACAGAAAAATTAGAATTTTACCATTTGTTTATCAAATAATGTAGGGAAGAAAAATAATTGCTCCGACAATTGCTGCGATTACTGCTGCAACAAGTACCGCTCCAGCAGCAATGTCTTTTGCTGCTTTCGCAAGCGGATGAAACTCCTCTGTCACTAAATCAACGGCGCGTTCAATCGCGGTGTTGATTAACTCTAAACTAATGACGAGCGCGATAACAATTAACAACACAAGCCATTCCTGCACGGAAAGGCGGAACATAAACGCCAGCGACACGGCAACGAAAGCTGCTAGCAAGTGAATTTTCATATGCGCTTCTTCTTTTACAGCAACGACAATTCCTGCCCACGCATCAAGAAAACGTTTCCATTTCATATTTGGCTTGTTCCTACATTTATCGCTTTAACCCATATTTTTCAAGAATTTGTTCTTGTTTTGCAAACATTTCTTTCTCTTCTTCTTCTGTTTCGTGGTCATACCCAAGCAAGTGCAAAAAGCCATGCACCGCTAAAAAGCCGAGTTCGCGCATGAGCGAATGCCCGTATTCTGCGGCTTGCTCTTTTGCTTTCGGGACAGAAATAATAATATCGCCGAGCACTGGTGGGATGTCTGCTCCGACAATTTCTATTTCGCCTTCTCCCATTTCTTCAAGGGCAAAGGAAATGACATCGGTCGGCTGGTCTTTTCCGCGATAATCACGGTTAATGATCCGAATTTGTTCATTGTCGACAAACGAAATACTCACCTCCGCACCGTCTGGCACTTGTTCGACTTCAGCCGCGTAGCACAATAACTGCTCGAGCGTTTGAATTTGTTCATCGGTTACTTCTCCTGTTTCATCAATCCAATCGATGGATAGGGCCATAGGTCTTCCCCTTTTCTATTGATAGTTTGGACAAAAAGAGACCCATGCGCAAGATGGGCCTGACATTTCTATTATATACCAGCTTGGTCGTACGCTTCAATAATTTTCCCGACGAGCGGATGGCGAACGACGTCGGACTGCTCAAGAAAGACGAATGAAATGCCGCTGACCGCTGCTAAAATGTCTTTCGCGACCGCAAGTCCTGACGAAACGCCTTTTGGTAAATCGACTTGCGAAATATCACCGGTAATGACCATCTTCGAACCGAAACCAAGCCGTGTTAAAAACATTTTCATTTGCGAAGGGGTCGTATTTTGCGCCTCGTCTAAAATGACGAACGCATCTTCTAATGTCCGACCGCGCATGTATGCCAGCGGCGCGATTTCGATCGTTCCGCGTTCAATGAGCCGCTGCGTATGGTCAGCCCCTAATACATCGTGCAACGCATCGTAAAGCGGACGTAAATACGGGTCGACTTTTTCTTTTAAATCGCCTGGCAAAAATCCTAAATTTTCCCCTGCTTCGACCGCTGGGCGCGTTAAAATAATGCGCTTCACTTGCCCTGTTTTCAGCGCCTGCACAGCCATGACAACGGCTAAGTACGTTTTTCCTGTTCCCGCCGGACCGATGCCAAACACGAGATCGTGTTGTTTAATTGCCATAATGTACTGCCGCTGTCCTAACGTTTTGACGCGAACCGGTTTCCCTTTCGCGTTTTTTGTAATTTCTTCGTCATACAGTTC
>NZ_JAILZV010000109.1 GCF_023512315.1 Anoxybacillus sp. | reverse complement strand
AAGCGAATGCCCGCGCGCTTTCCTTGCAACTCGGCTGCTTTAATGGCAATCGAGGCTGCGTATGGTGCTGGGATTGGATTTTCAAGCCATAAACTTCCATCGCAAGACATGCCGGAGCGGCTAGCCGTGCGCTCCCACGTATGCGCAAGCGTTTCAAATTTTTGCTTTTTTCGAATATTTAATGTCGCTAATTTGCCGCTTAATACATGTTTTAACGTAAAAAACCGCCCATATTCAATAAGCAACTTTTTGATGACTGGTTCAAGCGCCCAACATTCCGGACAGAGTGGATCGATAAACAAATAAATTTCCAACGGTTTTTTTTCATTATGGCAATGCTGAAAGGCAAACGATTCTAGCTTGCCTCCAGCCATCTTGTCATTCAAACGAAAGCTCCTTTCTGTCGTGTTCTGGAGTATTGATCATATGTTGGGCGGTCAAAACGAGGCGTTGATACAATTCATCGCGCGCTTTTCCAGATAGACCAACTTCATCCATCGCTTGGCGCATACAGGAAAGCCACGCTTTAGCGCGCGTCGGAGTAATTTCAAATGGCAAATGTCTCGCCCGTAGCATCGGATGACCGTGTTCTTCCGTATAAAGCGGCGGTCCACCTAAATATTGCGTTAAAAACTGCTTTTGCTTTCTTGCGGTTTCGGTTAAATCGTCTGGAAAAATTGGTTGTAAATCAGGATGCTTGGCAACGCGGGCGTAAAAAGCTTCGACCAGCTTTGTTACCATCTCTTCCCCACCAATTAACTCATAAGGTGTTTTCCATTGTTCTGCCATTTTACTAACTCCTTTAGCCGAAAAATCTTGTACTCCTATTGTACCAACGAACCACGCATATCTCAAACAAAGTGAATTAATAAGAAAAGCGGAGGCGACTGGTTAGCTGCGACGGGGCGAATGTTCTTCCCCCGGAGAGGTGCTTGCCACCTCGAGGGGGAAGGTTATTTGACCCCCGAGCAGCTAGGAGTAGCAGCTAGACAAAAGAAAAGCGGAGGCGACTGGTTAGCTCTCGAAGCCAAGCGTTCTTCCGACGAGAAGCGCTTTTTGCTTCGACGGAGGAAGGTTGCTTGGCACAAGAGAGCTAGGAGCAGCAGCTAGACAAAAGAAAAGCGGAGGCGACTGATTAGCTGCGAAAATACAACACCTCCCTTGCCGTGGGAGGTGTTAGGAATAATAGGTGTTTAATATCTTTTGGACATATGCCCTCGTTTCACGAAACGGCGGAATACCGCCATAACGGTCGACATTTCCTGGCCCAGCGTTGTAGGCAGCGAGCGCTAGTTCAAGATTGCCATCGTATCGGTCAAGCAACTGGCGTAAATATTTCGCACCGCCTTCAATATTTTGCGCAGGGTCAAACACATTCGCGACACCAAGCATTTTCGCCGTACTTGGCATGAGTTGCATTAAGCCTGCAGCGCCTACACGGCTCACGGCGTTTGTCCGAAAGTTCGACTCATGGCGAATAACGGCTTTAATAAGCTGTGGGTCGAGACTGTATTTTTCCGCTGTTTTTTCAATGATGTCATCAAGCGATTGTGTGGCTAGTGGTGCTGCTTTTCGTTCGTTTGGGCTATAGGTTGCTTCAAACGGCATTGGTGAAATGCTCGGTTGTTCTTGTTTGTCCATGGAAGGGAGTGAAAATTTTGTTAACAACTCTTGGAAAGACGTTCCCTCCTCGAATAACCCATTTGGCGGCGACGACTGATTAGAAAACGACCGAAGCGCTTGAAGTTCCATCCACATTTTTACTTGTTGAATGTTCACCGTTGTTCCTCCGCTTCATACTTTTTTTCATAAAATCGCTTTATTTTGTTTTTCGTTGGACGAATAGGAACATTCATTGACGCCAGCAACTGTTCAAATATCGCTTTGCCATGCACACGATCAACCGTTTCGTATTCGACTTCATAATCTTCCGTTTGCAAATAGCAGCTATGGTCAAGCACAAGCAGACCGCCTTCATATGGCAATTCAGCACGATAAGTAGCTAATGTGCCGAAATAACGAATAGTATGAGCAGCGACACCAAGCGACTGCAACAACGCTTCCATTTCGTCTGGAAAGTCGCTTGTTCCTTTCAATAGCATTCCCGCTTCTTCTTTCGTCAATGGCTTATGTGTTTCTAATAGTCCTTCCTCGATTGTTTGTTTTAATGTTAACGTGTACGTATGTTGTTTCATGCGAATACGCAGCGCTGCTCCTTTTTCTTTGAGCGAAAACGCTGGTGTATCAAAATAATGGTTTTCTTGATACGAAAAAGCGTCGTCATCGATGTGCAACGCTTGCTTCATACGTAAAAACTCATCTTTCGTCAACAGATTTTTAAATTCAATCTCTACTTCTTGCCTCATCGTTCTAACCCCTTCCTTACTTTCATTATGAAATGTTTCTGCTGGAATAGCAATGGTTTATTATGCATAGGTTGAGTATGGTAAAATAGAAGCTGGATTGTTTGATGGGAAGGAGATAATACGATGCGAAAAACGATACAAATTACTAGAGCGGAAACACGCGGCGATCAACTTTGGCTAATAGGTAATATGCCATCATTTTCCATAGAAGGAGCTGTCCCGAAGTGCTACATGCTTGTCAATTCAGATGAACAAGCGTTTGTTTATATACTAGAGAAAGATGATGAGTTTGTGTACGTGTCCATTCCACAATCGTGTTGGAACGAAATAAAAGAGGTGCTTACAGAACCGTTGACGGTCTGGCTACAAGCGGGAACGAACGAGCTTGAACTCATTGGATTTTCCGAAGAGCTTGCATATTTAATTGAAAATATTGCAGGAAATGCGAACTACGGTGAAGAAATGGAGAAAGCGGTAAAAGAGACGTTTCTTACATAATCGGTGGTGATGGAACTATGGTGAAACATTGGGATTTATTTTTAGCTCCGTATAAACAGGCAGTCGAAGAGTTAAAAGTGAAATTAAAGGGGATGCGGACTCAATTTGAAATGCAAGGTCTTCATTCTCCGATTGAATTTGTGACGGGAAGAGTCAAGCCGATTGCAAGCATTCTTGACAAGGCGCAAAAGAAAAACATTCCGCTTGACCAGCTAGAAGAAAAAATGCAAGACATTGCCGGCATTCGCATGATGTGCCAATTTGTTGATGATATAAAAACGGTTGTCGAACTATTGCGCCGGCGCAAAGACTTTGAAATCGTCGAAGAGCGGGATTATATTACGCAAAAAAAAGAAAGCGGCTATCGCTCGTACCATGTCGTCATTCGTTATCCGGTGCAAACGATTGACGGAGAGAAAAACATTTTAGCCGAAATTCAAATTCGGACGTTAGCGATGAATTTTTGGGCAACCATTGAGCATTCTTTAAATTATAAATATAGCGGCCGCTTCCCTGAAGACATTAAAGCTCGCCTACAGCGAGCAGCAGAGGCAGCGTATTTGTTAGATGAAGAAATGTCAAAAATTCGTTTCGAAATTCAAGAAGCGCAAGCAGTTTTTTCACGAAAACAAGAAGCAAAAGGGGACGAACGATGAGGGAGAAACAACAACCATTAAAATTTGCCGTTACTTCCAAAGGGGACGTGACTTCCAATTCACTCATGCAAAAAATAAAAAACTACTTAATCGATTTTGGACTTATTTATGATGAGGATGGTCCAGATATTGTCATTTCTGTTGGCGGAGATGGAACGCTGTTGTATGCGTTTCACCGCTATTGCCGCCGGCTGGACAAGACAGCGTTTGTCGGGGTGCATACTGGGCACTTAGGATTCTACGCGGATTGGGTGCCGGAAGAAATTGAAAAGTTAGTCATTGCGATTGCGAAAACCCCGTATCAAATCGTCGAATACCCGTTGCTTGAAGTGATTATTCGTTATGTAAGCGGCGGAAAAGAAGCGCGCTATTTAGCGTTGAACGAATGTACCGTTAAAAGTGTGAGCGGTACATTAGTGATGGATGTAGAAATTAAAGGGGAATTGTTTGAAACGTTTCGTGGCGATGGGCTTTGCGTCTCCACTCCTTCCGGAAGCACGGCTTATAATAAAGCACTAGGAGGAGCGATTTTACATCCGTCATTAGAGGCGATTCAAGTAGCGGAGATGGCGTCTATTAATAACCGTGTGTTCCGGACGATTGGCTCTCCCCTCATCCTTCCAGCCCATCATACGTGCATGTTAAAGCCGGTGAACCAAGCTGATTTTCATGTTTCTGTTGACCATTTATCGTTGCTTCATAAGGACGTAAAATCGATTCAGTTTCGCGTCGCAGATGAAAAAATTCGCTTCGCTCGCTTTCGCCCGTTCCCGTTTTGGAAACGGGTGCGCGACTCGTTTATTGCGGACTAAACAGAAGGAAGGGAAGTATGTTGCAGCGATTTTCATTGCAATGGACGATAGGAGAACGCGAAGACGGAAAGCTCGTGCGCGATTTTTTAAAAGAGCAACAAATTTCTCGGACGGCATTGACCGATATTAAATTTCACGGTGGATCAATAGAAATAGATGGGAAGGAAGTTAATGTCCGTCATCTCCTGCGTCAAGGGGAAACGTTGACGGTTTTTTTTCCGCCGGAAGAACGAAGCGAAGATATGAAGCCAGAGCCGCTCCCGTTAGAAATTATATATGAAGATGAGCATGTACTAGTGGTAAATAAGCCGCCGTATATGGCGACGATTCCGTCGCGTGAACATCGGAACGGGACGTTGGCCAATGCGTTGTTGCACCATTTTGATGCCCAACAACTACCATCTACCGTTCATATTGTCACACGGCTTGACCGCGATACGTCAGGCCTTGTGCTTGTGGCGAAACATCGTCATGTGCATCATCTGTTGACCGAGTGGCAAAAGCGTGGACATGTTAAGCGCCAGTATGAAGCGATTTGTCATGGCATCATTCATGAAGAAGAGGGGACAATTGACGCGCCGATTGGGAGAAAAGAAGACAGCATTATGGAGCGGGAAGTTCGCGCCGATGGACAGCGGGCGGTGACCCATTTTCGCGTCGTCGCTCGTTTCAAAACCTATACGCACGTGGCGTTAGAATTGGAAACAGGAAGGACACATCAAATTCGTGTCCATCTCGCGCATGTAGGTCACCCATTACTTGGGGATGACTTGTATGGGGGGAGCCGTGCGTTAATCGCCCGGCAAGCGCTCCATAGCAAGTCGCTTACTTTTTACCATCCGTTTCATCGTCAAATATATCGCTTCGAAAGTCCGCTTCCTGAGGATATGCAATTATTAGTAAACGGGCCACCTCATTCGTGAGCCCGTTTTTCGTCAAACGATGTAAACTTTTCTTGTACGTATGGCATCGAGGAAGGCACCGAAACCGTCTCCATTTCCGGATAGCGAAGCGCGGTTAGCGAGCCACCGAAGACGCAGCCTGTATCGATATTAACGGTTCGGTTGACAAACCGCGGTGCTTGGACAGGGGTATGACCGTATACGACCCATGCTGCTCCATTGTACTGCTTCGCCCAATCGCGACGGACAGGCGTGCCGTCGGGATTCGTTTCTCCTGTAATATCTCCGTACAGTACAAACGTCTGCATTTTTTTGTCACGCCTGCCGATATACTCTTGGCGAATGCCAGCATGGGCGATAATGAGTTTTCCGTCGTCTAGGCGGGCATATAATGGCGCCTGTTCATACAGCGTGATAAATTTCTTTTTGATGGTCTTCTGCTCGGTTAGAGATAGCGTTTCATATTCCGCAACGGTTGTTTCAAGCCCGTGCGTAATTTGCACGTTGCGCCCAAGAAAAAAGCGATACAGTTTATTGCAATGGTTGCCAGGAACATAGTACGCTAAATCATTGGTGACGAGCGAATAAACCGTTTCAATCGTTTGTAACGACTGCGGGCCGCGGTCGGTTAAGTCGCCGACAAATCCGAGTTTCCGTCCTCTTGGGTGAATCGGAATGCCGCTTTCCCATTCGTATCCTAACGCTTTCGTCAACGCGACGAACTCGGCATAGCAGCCGTGAATATCGCCGATTACGTCTACTCTCATGTTCTCACCTGCTTTTCTGCTTTTTATCATGCGAGCGCGATCCGCCGTTTATTCGTCCGAAGAAAACATAAATTTTTTCGTGCGGGAACGGACGTTTAGGACGAGTCCAATCGCTAGCATATACGTCGCTAACGAACTTCCGCCATAGCTCACAAACGGAAGTGGTAACCCAGTAATTGGAAGCAATCCAATCGTCATCCCAACGTTCTGGAACACTTGAAACGTAATCATGCCGATGACGCCGGCGCATAAGTAGCTACCATATATGTCGTGGCTTTCGAGCGCAATATGAACCATTCGATAGACGAGCAAGAAAAAGAGCGAAACGACGATGCTCGCACCAACAAACCCAAATTGTTCCGCGATAATACCAAAAATAAAATCGGTATGTGCTTCCGGTAAATAAACATCTAAATTTTTATACCCTTTCCCATACATCTCCCCTGACCCGATCGCTAAAAGAGAGCGAATCAGTTGAAACCCTTGTTCGTTCGAATATTCGTACGGTGCTAGCCAACCGTAAAATCGGTCGAGTTGATATTCTTTCAAAATATATTTATGAAAAAAGTCAGGAAATTGAAAGAAAATAAATACAAGCGTAGAAGCCATAAATACGCCGCTGAATAAAATGCCTAAAATAATGCGCCAGCGAATGCCTGACACAAGTACGAGCGAAGCGGTAATCGCCATATACACCATCGACATCCCCATGTCCGGCTGACGAATTAAGAGAAATAGCGGTGGAGCTAGCGCGAGTGCAATTTTCCCTAATAATTTAAAATCGTCTTCAATCGTCGGCTCCGGATATGTTTCCCGATGGTTGACGATAATTCGGCTAATGACAATAATCATAAAAATTTTCATTAATTCAGATGGTTGGAAGTTCCCTGCTCCTGGAATAGAGTACCAGCTTGTTGCTCCTTTAATTGTCACCGTCCCAGGAACGTTTAACTCCAGCCCGAGCAATAGCACCATGCCAAAGCCATATAAATACCATGCCACATGAAAAAGGCGGTCGTAATCTACTAACATGGTGATGGTGATAACGAAGGCACCGATGACATACCATTGAAGCTGCTTAGCCGCAAAATTAATGTGCTGTAATTTTTCTGGTAAAGCCGGTTGAGCGCTATGAATGGCAATTGCGCTGACAATCGCAATTAAAAATAGTAGAAATAATAAATGGTAATCTAACTTTTGTTGTGGTAATTTATCTTGTTCCATTGTTTCGTTCACTCCATCTAAAAAACTCATCATATTCTCATATTAGCCAATTCCATTATTTTTGCAAAGGAAACGGTGAAAATCAAGCGGAAAAATTTTCGCGGCAGTCAAGAAAGGTTATTTTGTCATTTGCATTTTTTTGTTATAATAAAATTAATACTTGGTACTAATAACAAATAATAAACGTGGAAAATATAGGAGGAAGGCGAATGACGTTATCGTTAAAAGGACGCACGTATGTCGTCATGGGAGTAGCAAATAAACGAAGCATTGCATGGGGGATTGCTCGCTCGCTTCATGCGGCTGGGGCACGGCTTATTTTTACTTATGCGGGAGAGCGATTTGCGGACGAAGTACGAAAATTAGTGGAAACGCTTGAAGATGATACGGCGCTCGTTTTGCCGTGCGATGTGACGAACGACGAAGAAATCGCTCGTTGTTTTGCAGATATCAAAGAAAAAGTCGGGGTCATTCATGGGGTGGCGCACTGCATTGCCTTTGCTAACAAAGAGGACTTAAGCGGTGAATATATGAACGTTAGCCGTGATGGCTTTTTACTAGCACACAATATTAGCTCGTATTCGCTAACGGCAGTAGCCCGGGCGGCGAAAGAGTTGATGACGGAAGGTGGAAGCATCGTCACATTAACATACCTTGGCGGCGAGCGGGTTGTGCAAAACTATAACGTCATGGGAGTTGCAAAGGCATCTTTAGATGCGAGCGTGAAATATTTAGCGAACGATCTAGGGAAATATGGTATTCGTGTTAACGCAATTTCTGCTGGACCAATCCGGACGTTATCTGCGAAAGGGGTTAGCGACTTTAACTCGATATTAAAGGAAATTGAAGAGCGCGCTCCACTTCGTCGGACGACAACACAAGAAGAAGTTGGGGATGCAGCGTTGTTCTTATTCAGCGATTTATCGCGTGGCATCACTGGCGAAATTATTCATGTCGATTCTGGGTACCACATTTTAGCACGTTAATAAACATCACCTAACGGACTTGCCGTTAGGTGATTTTTTTGCCAAATGACGTAAACGAGTCGCTTTTGCCTAGTCAACGCATACATTATGGTATAGACTACCGCAAGGAGGAGTAAAAATGAAGCAAAGCGTTCCGAACGAACCACTTCTTTATATTGTCCAGCCGAAATTAGAGCCGAAAACGTCCTATATGCAACAACTATTTCAAGCGAAAAAAACAGTAAGCCGCCCAAGAGGGATGAAACCATTTCAAGAAATGACGCTAGAAGAACAGGTGCAATTTTTAGTGAAACTTCCGCAGCAGCTCGCTACAAAATGCAAAATGGTGACGAAAAAAGGGGAGTATGAAGGCTTTATCGCCGAATATCGAAACGGACATATTAAATTTCAAATCGACAAAGGGGAGAAAATTACGATTCCATTTAAGCAAGTAGAGTCTGTTTCGCTGATTGGACTAAAAAGTTAGCCGTATTCCCTCATTAGTGCTTCTGCCAGTGGTTAAGCTGGCAGAGTTTTTTATACATATAGAAAAAATGCCTTTCTTAGGATAGGCGTCTATGCATCATAAAAAACCAATCATATGTTATTAGTAGTATTTAAGCAGGTGGAAAAGGCACGTGCTATTTCAAAGGAGGGAATTGTGTGGAACGAACGACCATCGAACCATGGATTGTCGATGAAACGACTGACGATTTTTTTGTACCTGATTATATTGAAGAAATTGCCGAGGACATGTTAACGCACTACAATTTATCGGTAAAAAGTCGGCAAGTGGTTACTACAAAGCCAGACAAAGGCGGAGCTATCTGGAAAATGGAAACGAACGAAGGCCCGAAAAGCTTAAAACTATTGCATCGCAGACCGACGAGGAGCTTATTTAGCTTAGGCGCCCAAGAGTATTTAGTCGAAGAGAAAGAAGCGAGAGTGCCGCCGATTGTTAAAACAAAAGCGGGAGAGAACTATGTAGAAGCAGGGGGAAAATTGTGGTTTGTTGCCGAATGGATTGAGCCATTGACGCCGGTCACGAAAGATTTAGAAGGAGCGAAACAGCTTTGTTACGCCCTTGGCGAGTTTCATCGTTTAAGCAAAGGTTATACGCCGCCAAAACAGGCAGAAGTGGCTTCTCGAGTGCGGAAGTGGCCAAAAAGCTACCAAAAAATGATTACGAAAATGGCATGGTTTCGCAATATTGCTAATGCGTATTATGAACTGCCCGCAAGTCCTTCTTTATTAGAAGTCGTTGATGAATTTACCGAACAAGCAAAACGAGGGCTTGAACGGCTACATCAATCAAGCTACGACGAATTAAGTAAACTTGGCAACGCCTATTGGGGGCTTGTACACCAAGACTACGGGTGGTCAAACGGGCAGATGGGGAAAGATGGGATGTGGATTATTGATTTAGATGGGGTTGCGTTTGATTTGCCGATTCGTGACTTACGTAAGCTTATTAGCGGAACGATGGCTGATTTATACCGCTGGGACGCTACGTGGGTGCGGGAAATGATTAAGGCATATGATGAAGCGAATCCTTTGACGAAAGAACTGTATGAGATTTTGCTCATTGATTTAGCGATGCCGAACGAATTTTACAAAAATATAAAAGAAATCGTCTATGAGCCGGAAGCATTTCTTGGAGAAGAAACGAAGCTGCTCATTCAAACGATTGTTGACACCGATCGGTCGAAATGGCCGGTATTAGAAGACATCCAAAACGACTGGAAAGGGAGGGGATAGCGTTGAAAATTTTAATGGTTTG
>NZ_JAILZV010000108.1 GCF_023512315.1 Anoxybacillus sp. | reverse complement strand
ACGTGGGAAACGTTGCTTGACGAAGTGCATAAGCGCGACATGAAACTCATCATGGACCTTGTCGTCAACCATACGTCTGATCAGCATCCTTGGTTTATCGAGTCGCGGTCATCGAAAGATAATCCGAAGCGCGACTGGTACATTTGGCGCGACAAGCCAAACAACTGGCGTTCATATTTCACTCCGTCCGCATGGGAATACGACGAAGCGACCGGCCAATATTACTTTCATTCGTTCGCGGTGGAACAACCAGATTTAAACTGGAAAAATCCTGAAGTTCGAGAAGAAATTTATAACATGATGCGCTTTTGGCTCGATAAAGGTATCGATGGTTTCCGGCTGGACGCAATCGCCCTTCTCGCCAAACCAGACGGATTTCCTGACGCAGCCAACCCGTACGACATTCGCTATTTAACGAACAATCCAGGGCTGCATGACTATTTGCGCGAAATGAATGAACAAGTATTTAAGCACTACGATATTTTTACCGTCGGCGAAGTCGCATTCGTGTCACCAGAAGAAGGACTGAAATACGTCGCCGAAGATCGGCAGGAATTGCATACGCTCTTTCATTTTGAAGTGTGCGATGAAATGCCGAGCTGGGACCCGCTGCGCTTTAAGCAAATTCAACAACGTTGGTATGATGCCCTATGGGGGAAAGGCTGGAACTCGCAATTTTTAAACAACCACGACCATACGCGCCAAGTATCGCGCTACGGAAACGACAAACAGTACCGCGTCGAATCGGCAAAACTGCTCGGAACGATGGTGCATACGCTTCCTGGTACGCCGTACATTTACCAAGGCGAAGAAATCGGCATGACCGGCGTTCGCTTCCCGTCGATCGATGACTATAACGACATTGCGATGAAAAACAAATATGCTGAAGAAGTGGCAAAAGGACGCGACCCGGAAGAAGTGCTTCAAAGCCTTCAGCCGTTAAGCCGCGACAATTCACGTACACCGATGCAATGGGACGACAGCGAAAACGCAGGCTTTACGACTGGAACGCCGTGGATGAAAGTGAATCCGAACTATAAAGAAATTAATGTGAAACAAGCGTTAGAAGATCCGAATTCCGTTTACCATTATTATCGAAAGCTCATTCAGCTGCGCAAAACACATCCTGCAATGGTGTACGGGGCATTCCGTGACTTTACAGAAACGGAACCGTATATTTATGCGTATACACGCGAACTCGATGACGATCGCCTACTCATCGTCCTCAACCATTGCGACGAACCGAGCGACTATGAACTTCCAGTGGCGCTGTCGGCCTACACACGCGAACTTTTGCTTGGCAACTATACCGACATTCAAGAAACAGGCGCGGTGTTGCATATGCGGCCGCATGAAGCGCGCATTTATCAATTAAAATAGGATAAGTGGTGGTGTCCCGAGGAAAGGGACACCACCATTTATTTAGCCACTTCTTCAAATCGAGCCAACTGCTCTTTTTTGCCGAATACAATGACTAAATCGCCCGCTTGCAACACTTCATCGGATGATGGATTACTAATAATTGTATTGCCGCGCTGAATGGCGACAACGGTGACACCGTAGCGAGGGCGAATTTCACTTTCGCGCAATAGTCGGTTTGCCAATGGAGAATGTGGAGATAGACGAATTTCTTCCAATGCGAACTCTTCCTCATGATCGTGGAAAATTGTGTCGACATAATCCACGCTAACAGGCTTTAAAATTGTCATCGCCATGCGGCGGCCACTTAAAAAAGACGGATTAATCACTTTATCGGCACCGGCGCGCCGAAGCTTTTCTTCCGTCTCCGGCCGCTCAGCCCGTGCGACAATTTGGATGTTACGGTTTAATCCTTTCGCCGTTAGCGAAATAAACACATTATCCGCATCCGCGGGCAATGCGGCGACTAACCCTGCGGCACGCTCAATCCCTGCCGCTACTAATACCTCGTCTTCCGTCGCATCCCCTTCGATATAAAAGAGCGAGCCGTCTGCTTCTAGCCGTTCGACATTTTTCTCTACGACGACGACAGGCGTTTCATTTTTTAGCAACTCCCGCACAACTTGTTCCCCCACGCGGCCAAACCCGCATACGATAATATGGTTAGACAATGCATCTATTTTTTTGCGCATTTTTCTCCTCCGCACCGTTTTGGAAAATTCCCCTTCCATCATCATCGACGCGACTGCCCCTGTCGCATACGTGACGATGCTAATGCCAACCGGAATAATGAGTAGAGCGAACAGCTTTCCGTAAAACGTTTGCGGTACCGTATCGCCGTACCCGACCGTCAAAATTGTCACGACCGTCAGCCATAGTGCATCGAAAAACGAAAGATGTTCCGAAAGAATGAAGCCAATCGTCCCTGCACCAATTGCCAATCCCATCGCCAAAATTGATAAAAACACTGGCTTCGATGTCCGCATACACATCCCCTTATGTTTGTTTCGCTCGAAATTTTAAACAGGAAGTACCAGAAGATTGCTGAACAATGACAGACGGCAACGCCGCGCTTTTAAAGTTATATGCGCGACAACCGCGCGGAAATTGTCGATCCCATGTGATATAAAAATGGTGACAGCGGTAACAGTTGATCCGCTGTTCACACGTTTTCGATTTGCCAGTCAATCGGCTCCCTCCCTGTCTGTCGAAGAAAGGCGTTCGTTTTGGAAAACGGGCGGCTGCCGAAAAAGCCGCGGGCAGCAGAAAACGGGCTTGGGTGCGGCGCTTCAATAATATAATGGCGCGAATTCGTAATGAGGTCTTTTTTTGCTTGCGCATGCCGTCCCCATAAAAGAAAGACGACCGGTTCTTCCTTTTCGTTTACTAATTGAATGACGCGGTCGGTAAAGTACTCCCATCCTTTTCCTTTATGTGAGTTTGCTTCCCCTCGCCTTACCGTTAAAACGGTGTTTAACAAAAGTACCCCTTGTTGCGCCCATTTCACTAAATAGCCGTTGTTCGGAATGTAACATCCGAGGTCGTCATGCAGCTCTTTAAAAATATTAAGCAACGAAGGCGGTAGCGGAACACCGGGCTTGACAGAAAAGCTTAATCCGTGCGCTTGATTCGGGCCGTGGTACGGGTCTTGTCCTAAAATGACGACTTTCACTTGTTCGTATGACGTATAATGAAGCGCATTAAAAATATCGTACATATCCGGATAAATCGTCCGCGTCCGGTACTCTTCTTTTAAAAATTCCCTTAGTTTTATGTAGTATGGTTTCGTAAATTCTTCTTGCAATAAAGGAGCCCAATCGTTTTTTAGCACGCTCATTGCTCTCCTCCTTTCTAACATAAAGGCTACCCTGCTTATAGGATAGCCTTTTCTTTCTTAAAATTGAATTTTTTCTTCTAAAAAGCGTTTTAATTCGGCAATCGGTACGCGCGTCTGTTCCATTGTGTCGCGGTCGCGCACTGTCACCATCCCGTCTTGTTCAGAATCAAAGTCATACGTAATGCAAAACGGTGTGCCGATTTCGTCTTGGCGGCGGTAGCGTTTGCCGATCGAGCCGGACTCGTCGTAATCGACCATGAAATGTTTCGCCAACTCCGCAAACACTTGCCGTGCGCCTTCCGACAATTTTTTCGAGAGCGGGAATACGGCCGCTTTGTATGGTGCAAGCGCTGGATGTAAGCGCATGACGGTGCGTGTCGTTCCGTCTGCAAGCGCCTCTTCTTCATACGCGTCAATCATAAACGCTAACGTGACGCGATCTGCGCCAAGCGACGGTTCAATGCAATATGGAATGTAGCGTTCGTTCGTTTCTTGGTCGATATAGTGGAAGTCTTCGCCCGAATGTTCCATATGCTGTTTTAAGTCATAGTCGGTGCGAGACGCAATACCCCATAGCTCGCCCCAGCCGAATGGAAACTTATATTCAATGTCGGTCGTCGCGTTGCTATAGTGCGACAATTCTTCTTGCGAATGGTCGCGCAAACGAATGCTATCTTTTTTCATTCCTAACGATAACAGCCATTGCTCACAAAACTGTTTCCAATAGTCAAACCATTGCAATTCTTCGCCCGGTTTGCAGAAAAACTCGAGCTCCATTTGTTCAAACTCACGCGTCCGGAACGTAAAGTTGCCTGGCGTGATTTCGTTGCGGAAGCTTTTTCCGATTTGCGCAATTCCGAACGGAAGTTTTTTGCGCATCGTCCGCTGTACGTTTTTGAAGTTGACGAAAATACCTTGCGCCGTTTCTGGACGTAAATAAATTTCGTTTGCGCTTGATTCGGTGACGCCTTGGAACGTTTTAAACATTAAATTAAACTGACGGATGTTCGTGAAATCGTGGCTGCCGCAATCTGGACAAGCAATGTTGTGTTCTTTGATAAGCTCTTCCATTTTCGAAAATGGAAGCCCGTCGACAACCATTTCAATCCCTTTTGCTTCTAGGGCGTTCTCAATCAATTTATCCGCGCGATGGCGCGCTTTACATTGTTTACAGTCGAGCATCGGGTCGTTGAAATTGCCTAAATGGCCAGATGCTTCCCACGTTTTCGGGTTCATTAAAATCGCTGCATCTAAGCCGACATTGTACGGCGATTCTTGCACAAATTTTTTCCACCATGCACGTTTAATATTGTTTTTTAGTTCTGTCCCTAACGGACCGTAATCCCACGTGTTCGCTAATCCACCGTAAATTTCAGAACCTGGAAAAACAAAGCCGCGATGTTTCGCGTGGGCAACGATTTGTTCCATTGTTACTGACATCTCTTTTCCTCCTTCATCTTTTTTTCAAACAAAAACGCTCTCGTCCTTAGGCCGTTCGCCTAGGGACGAGAGCGTAACTCCCGCGGTTCCACCCTAGTTGATGCAACATGCATCCACTTTTCATGCGCAACTCTGGAGCGCCGTTTCATTGACCGTCTTCACCAGGCTTCCACCATCCCCGGCTCGCTTTCGAAGAGAGGGGCAACTACTATTCATCCGTCATCGTTGCAATATCATATTTTGCTATTTATCATAACAAACTCCAAAAACGCTCGTCAATGGCATCGTGAAATTTTTTACAAATAGTGTAGCCGCGACACAATTGGTGTTCCGTCCCAAATAACTTCGCTCGGCGCTTTTCGCTTCGCCACCTCCGGCTCTTCTAAAAGTAGCCAAAAGTTTTTCGTTGGCAAATTACCAAGACCGTGCTTTTCAGAGAGTCGGTCTAAATACATTTTCCGCTTGTCGTTCATTTGTCGCGACAAATGGTCGCCTTCGTTCGAAAAGGCGTATAAGACGCTAGCGACGGCGACTCGTTTGACGCGGAAGGACGCGGACACTCGCAAGAAAAAATCCCAGTCCCAATAGTTGTTAACGTATGGGTCAAAGTAACCGATTTTTTCATGAATTTCCCGGCGGTATGCGCTGCCAGACGGGACGTACGTGGAAAATTGACGCATCGCTTCTCGGTCATCGTCGTAAGCGAACAAAAACCGCTCCGTCGGGATGCGCTGATTGTTCTCGACGCGGTAATGGAAAATTTCAACATCAGAATAAACGAAATCGGCATCGGCTAGCTCTAACACCATCCGCTCTACATGGCAAGGAAGCAATAAGTCATCATCGTCACAAAGCATAATGACGTCGCCTTTTGCCGCTTTAACGCCAATGTTGCGCGCCTCGACGTGCCCGACGTTTTCCGCACAATGAATCAGCTGAACGTCTAGTTCTGGATAAAGCGCAACGATGTCGTCGACCCGCTCGCCACCGTCGTTCACGATGATGATATCCAGCTTGGAATACGTTTGTCTGCTTAACGATTCCAATAGCTCCGCAAGCGGATACGGTCGATTAAACGTTGGGATGACTATCGAAACGAACTGCACGTATCCCACCTACCCAGTCATTTGTTTGCGCGACGAAGAAAGAACGAGTTCTTCGAGCGCCCCTGACGCAAGCAAAACGCCGATGACGATGAAGAGAAAGCCGAACCATTGCACCAAATGAATCGTTTCTCCTAAAAATAAAGCGGACGCAACGAGCGAAAAAAATGGCGACAAATTGATAAACACGGCCGCCTCCGAAGCGCCGAGACGTTGAATCGCACGATTGTAAATCATTTGTCCTATCCCGCTCGCAACGACTGCCGAGGCGAAAAAGACGAACCAGATTGACCCGCTTCCTTTCGCAAGCTGCCCGAGACCGCCTTGTTCCGTCGCAAGCCCAATCAAAAACAAAATGGTTGACCCCATCAGCAACATCCATGCCGTAAGAGCAACGACATCGACGGTTTGGGCAAGTTTCTTAATGAAAATAAAGCTAATCGCTTGCGTCAACACAGCGCCAACAATATATACGTCCCCAATAGAAACAGCGCCGATTTTCGCCGAGCTGTGCGTCACGATAAAGACAACCCCTGTAAAGCCTAGAACAATGCCGAGCAGTTTCAACGGCCGCAGTCGGTCGCGCAATAAAACCGCCGCAAACAGTGCGGTCACAAGCGGCGACATGCCTAAAATAATGCCGGCATTGGAGGCAGTCGTCTTCGTTAAACCGGTTGCTAAAAAATAGTGATGACCAACGACGTTGCATAGCCCGACGAGAAAGACAGCCGCCATTTGCCGAGCGGTCAGCCGAAACGATTGCCGCATGGCAGCCAGCACGGCAAACACCGTCAGCGCCGCACCAAACAGCCGAAGCGACGTAATCGTAATCGGCGTAAACGCATTGACTAATAGTTTGATGGCGACGACATTGCCGCCCCAAATAATCATTACAAAGACAAGCGAAACATACGTCCATACTTTTGTCATTCAGTCTAACCTCTTTTTCAAAAAATAAAAGGGAAAGAGCAATAATAATAACCGTATCGCCCCTTCCCTTTTTTGTCAATGGTTATGCTCATGCTACGCCAATTCTTGTTGTTTCGTTTCTTTTCCTAGCAGCCAAACCGCGAACACACCGACGAAAATCGCCATGCAGAAAATCGCAAAAATCGTCGTTACTTCTGTTTTTTGTGCAGCAAGATACCCGACGAAGAGCGGTCCGAGAATACCGCCAATTCGTCCGAACGCCGCCGCCATACCTGCGCCTGTAGAGCGAATGGAGGTCGGGTATTGCTCTGGCGTATATGCATAAAGCGCTCCCCACGCCCCGAGGTTAAAGAACGATAACAAAATCCCAAACACCATTAGCCACGTAAGCGATTCGGCATTGCCGAAAAAGTAGGCGCTCACTGCTGTACCGATTAAGTAAGTAATCAAAACAAATTTTCGACCGGCACGTTCAATGAGCCAAGCGGCGCTAAAATAGCCTGGCAATTGTGCCAATGTCATCATGAGCACGTATTGAAAACTTTTAATTAAGCTGAACCCTTTCATGACCATGACGCTCGGCAGCCATAAAAACATGCCATAGTAGGAAAACACGACACAAAACCAAAGCACCCAAAGCATAATCGTTTCCCGCCGGTATGCAGAAGACCATACGTTTACGACGTTTGCCCAAACCGAGCTTTTTTTCGCCCCAGAAAAGCGCGGAGAGTCCGGCAAATTCCAACGCAAATAGACGGCATAAAGCGCCGGAACAGCGCCTAAAATTAGCGCCAGCTCCCACCCGTACGCCGGAATGACGAAATACGAGATCACTGCCGCTAAAAGCCAGCCAAACGCCCAAAAGCTTTCTAGCAGAACAACCGTTTTGCCGCGTTCGCTTGCTGGTACGCTTTCTGCGACTAATGTGGACGCGACCGGAAGCTCACCGCCAAGCCCCATACCGACAAAAAAGCGAAGCACTAAAAATGCCGCGAATGTCGCAGTAAACGCCGAAAGACCGCTGCCAAGCGAAAATAATAAAAGCGTTATAATAAAGACGTTTTTTCGACCAATCCGATCGGCTAACAGCCCGAAGAAAAGTGCCCCGACCGCCATTCCGATCGAGTTGACGCTGCCGATCCAGCCCATTTGTTCCGCAGTTAAATTCCATTCTTTTTGCAGCGCCGCGATAATAAACGACAGCATCCCGACATCCATCGCATCAAACATCCAGCCAAGCCCGGCAATGCCTAGCAACTTCCGCCGCGAAATCGCTTGTTGATTCATGACAAGCCCCCTCTTTTGACAAGTGTAAAGTCACTGTATAGTTTCATTATATTGGTATAACCACAGCGTTTCAAACAAAAAACAAAGGGAAACCCCTTTGCTTATCTTGAAAATATTCGACAGGTGACAGGCACAACAATAATCTTCCCTTATGTTGTGATCAATCGACACGTGCTTATCTAATAAAAATAACACTTGCAAATATTAACTTTAAAAACGTTGTGGCAAATTATTCTCAAAGACGTATCCGCACTCCCAAGTACCAACTAGCAAATATTGATCATCGTTGCTAAATTCAGCAAAACTCGCATATGGGACACTCTCAATCCATATCGTTTTTAAATCTTCATATCTTAGAATCACAACACTTTCACTATAAGTCAGTACAATAAACCTTCCATCTTGGGATTGATGAAGGTGTCGGAAAAAACCAATTTGTCTCTCGGTGAAACGATTACCAACAATGTGTACTTTCTTTAAAACTGATTTACAGTCAGAATCCATTAATATGACTTCATAGTCGTTTACTAAAATATAAACATCGTGAACAGGGTCGAAAACGACAGAATCCCAGATAGGAACTTCCGAATGACTTTTTAACTCAATGGGCTGTTTATTAATAGGTTCCTTTAATTTAACAATTCTATTCTCTCTATAATCCATTTCATTTACATAACTTAATGTAAACAAATGTTCATTCCGATCTCTTACAAATTGATGATAGTAAATAAGTGTATCGTCATTCTTAAATTTTGTAAGAACCATATACTCCCCTGTATGAATATGAATCGCTCCAATTTGTCGCCCATTATTGGTTTCTACAGCTGAAAGAATCAAGGGATGGTCTTTAGTGAAATTCACATCTCCTTCCACTAACTTAAAAGATTTTTTGGATTGTACTTTTCTAACTAATTGAAAATCTGCCGTACGATAAACACATATAGTACCTGTCGTACTTTTAATTAACAAATAGTTATTGTCTAAGGAAAATCTTATATCTTGTGGATAATTCGGTTTGTTCAGTTCGGCAACCTTTTCCCAAGTTGTTATATCGTAAACGATTGTCTTATTATTCATGTTATGACATAAAAATCGTTTGTCTCCCGATAGTCTTATGCTATAGGAGGTTTTTAGCTTTTTTATTAATTTCATTTGAAACATATTTTGTTTACTCCTTCAATGAGAAATTTAAGTGGATGTTTATGTAAATTTTCAAATTCGTTATAATGTTTATCTAAACAATAAAGGACATAGAGATTAACATAGAGCAATGGTTTCGTTTTACTGACACTTTTCCCCTGTTTATAGTCATACTCACTCTCTATGTTAATCCCCATTTACACATCCATGCTTAAGAATCCGTGGTTAACGATGTCCTAAAAAGTTATTTTAAATTTATAATTTAGAATGGTGAGAGGAAACTCTGCACTTCTAACCATGTTCTAATTGCTTCAAGAGCAGCGACAACTCTCTTTCGGTTCACTTTTCGGCCATATTTTGTATTATAAACAGAACCTATAATGGTATTAACTGCTTGGTAATATTTTGTTGTATGCAGCCTTCTATGCAGCCCGGTTTTGATCCTAACTAAGTTTTCTTTATCATTTACACCGATTCCAACTTTATCCAATATCCGTCGAGCTGGTTCTGCTTTTCCAGCCTTTTGTGCAACTATATGGTGTAATTCAGTTTTAGATTTATACTTCGGCCTTTTCTTTACTCTAGCAAAACTTTGTTCAATTAGTTTCGATACAGCATCAAGTGTCTGAACCGCATAATAAACTAATCCAACACCTAGAACCGCTAATGCGGCAGCATAAATTACAGGAATGGCAACAGCAAAATATCCATTAGGATCCATCATCATTACTGGATTATCATTCGCATACGTATACGCATTTTGAGTGATCGGATCGTCTTGGTCCCCCGGATCTGGATCTCTTGAGATAAACCGCGCCGTCTCTGGATCATAGTACCGTGCCTGTAGGTAGTACAATTTTGTTTCTCTATCGTAATAGTATCCCGCATATC
>NZ_JAILZV010000107.1 GCF_023512315.1 Anoxybacillus sp. | reverse complement strand
GATATAAATCCGCCCACTCCGAATCGGTGAGCGGAAACGCTTCTATGTCGCGCCCGTATTGGCGCAGGCAGTTTTGTACGAGCTTTTTTAGCCACTTTTCATCCAAACGATTCACTTCCTACGATTGGGATGGAGTAGCACGGACAACGGATTGGAACGTTCCTTTATGCGTTCCATCGCAAAACGGCATTTTCTGTGACATGCCGCAGCGACAGAGCGAAAACGTTTCTTTTGTTTCGAATTTGTTGCCTTCCGCGTCGATCAGTTCAACTTCCCCCGTTACGCGAAACGAGCCGTTGTCATTGACTTTAATTTGTACTTTTGCCATATGTGTTCCTCCTTTATTTGCGTAGTCATTTTTGCTACTATAAATAGCGTATGTAAAATTTGCGAAAAGGGCGATCACTATGAATATTACCTTTACTGAGCGAGCGATGCAACTTCTTTCGCCAAATATAGCGAACAAGCAGCTAAAGCTAAAATATGATACAGACGGCTGCGGTTGTCTTGTCGATGGGGTAACGGCGTTATGGCTTGTCGATCAAGCAGATGAAGATGATATAGCGATTGAAACGAATTATGTTCCAGTGCTTTTGGAAAAATCGCGTCTTGTTTTTTACGATGACAACATGGTCATTGATGCGGTGGAAGGAGCAGGGTGTTTTCTGTTGAAAAGCCCGAATCAAATCTTAAATCCGCGCATGTCGATAGTGAAAGGGAGTGAACAGCATGAATGACAAACTAAAACAAATCGCCAATATTGCGAAACAAAAAACGTGGGTATCGTTTATGCATGAAAACGACCCGTATAGTTTATTGCATTGGTCGATTGCCGGCATTTATCAAGAACCGAAAGATGTTTGGCTGCTGCAAGATGAAATGACGTTTACGACGACCGAATTTGCGACGCTCGATGAAGCGATTCATTGGATAAAAGAGCATATGCCGAACATTACCGAGATTTTATAAGGAGGCGGGCGCCTCCTTATCATTGTGGGGAATTTTGCCGTTTGGTCGGATGGGTCGCTTTTTCTAATTCTTCTTTCGCGATCGTCGGTTTGACCGTATCTGCGGACGGCTTCCCTTTTTGCGCTCGGTTGGCCATGAACGATTCTCCTTTCGTTGAAATCATAGACCTTCTTATCTTGAAAAAAGAATGCTGTTTTTATTCAGGGGGAATGATGATGAAACATCAATCAGAAGAAAAAATTACGCTAAAAGACTACCTTGGCACTGATTTGTACGCAAAGTTGCGCGCGAAAAAAAGTGCGTTGGAAGCGGAAGAAAAAAGAAAAAAAGCAGAAGAAGAAGCGCGCAAACGAGAAGAACAGCGGCAGCGCGAAAAAAATAAAACGTTTGAAGAACTGCTCAATGAGAGTAATTTAGATTGGAAAAAATTTAAAGAATAAGCCCTGGGTGTTCAGGGCTTTTTATCGGTGCGTTTCATAAATAGACGCTTTCGTCTGTTGTTTTAGCCATTCGTATTCTTCGTTCGTCAATGCCGGCATCGAAGCAGCAACAATGTTGTCTGTTAGTTGTTCGAGGCTGCTCGCGCCAGGAATGACAGCGGCAACAACGGGATCGGATAAACAAAATTGCAACGCGGTTGCGGTAAACGAACGGTGCGCCGTTGTGTTTGCTTTTAATGCCGGTAGGAGGCGTTGCAACTCTTCATATGTATAATCAAGATAGCCGCTCGTTTTCACTGCCTCACTTGCCGCTTCCAGCGGGCGGTCGGTGAGCAACCCTTTCGCCACTGGTCCGCGGGCGATGACGCTAATATCGTGCGCTTTTAATAGTGGAAAAAGCTCTTCCGGACGGCGGTCGAGCAAGCTATATTGCATCATGACACTAACGATGTTCGAACGTTTTACATATTCGCGAATGACATTTGGGCGAATCGACGAAATGCCGTAGTAGCGAATAACCCCTTCTTGTTTTAGCTCTTCAAACGCTTCGATCGTTTCATCGATCGGATCGTCGATGGTACCGCCGTGCAATTGGTATAAATCGATGTAGTCCGTTTGCAAGCGGCGCAAGCTTTCTTTTACGGCTCGTTTTATATACGCTTTGGACGGATCCCAAAACCAGCCGTCTTTTCCTTCTTCCCAACGATTGCCGACTTTTGTTGCGAGTACAACTTGTTCCCGCTTTCCTTTCAGCGCTTTGCCGATAAACTGCTCATTTAAGCCGCGGTCGTACAAGTCTGCGGTGTCTAAATAGTTAATGCCGCGTTCAAGCGCTTCATGAATGAGGCGAATGGCCTTTTTTTCCTCTGTACCGAGCGACATGCAGCCAAGCCCGACTTCGCTCACATATAAATCCGATGTACCGATACGCCGTTTGTTCATCGCATTTCCCCCTCACTCACTAATTTTCTCCATTTTACACCGAAATGTAGTACAATGGAAACGAAAATGATCAGACGGGAGCGAAAACGAATGGACCATTTAATCGAAAAAACGATTCGCCAAGAAAAAATTTTTAGCGGCAAAGTCATTCAAGTATATGTCGAGGACGTACAATTGCCAGACGGAAACACGAGCAAGCGGGAAATCGTCAAACACCCAGGAGCGGTGGCGATTCTTCCGTTGACAAACGAAGGAAAATTAGTGCTTGTTCGGCAATACCGGAAAGCGTTAGAGCGTGTATTAGTCGAAATTCCGGCGGGAAAGCTAGAAAAAGGGGAAGAACCGCTCGTAACAGCTCGACGTGAATTAGAAGAAGAAACGGGCTATTCGGCTCAATCGATGCGCCATCTGATTTCTTTTTACACGTCCCCAGGGTTTGCGGATGAGCTTGTTCATCTATATGTTGCTGAAGGGCTTGTGAAACTAGAAGAAGCGGCAGGGCTGGATGCCGATGAATTTGTTGATTTATTGGAAGTGACGTTAGAGGAGGCGGTAGCTATGCTCGAAGCGAAAGAAATTTACGATGCGAAAACTGCCTATGCTTTACAATATTTGCAGCTTGCGCGGGCATTAGAAAAATGAACAACTATTATGTCGATTTGCATGTTCATATCGGCCGAACAGCTTCCGGCAAACCGGTGAAAATTACTGGGGCGAAAACGTTGACGCTTACAAATATTTTGCATGAGGCGGAACGGGTGAAAGGGCTGCATATCGTCGGGATTGTTGATAGCCACATTCCAGAAGTGCTTGATGAATTGGAACGGGAAATGGAAGCAAACGGCTGGGGCGAGCATGAAGAAGGGGGTGTGCAGGCTGGAAATGTCACGCTTCTACTAGGAAGTGAAATCGAGATTTACGATGAACATTGCCACGGCCCGATTCACGTGCTTGCTTTTATGCCGACGATCGCATCGACGCGCTTATTTTCCGAGTGGCTAAAAAAGCGCGTCAAAAACATTTCCCTCAGCTCTCAGCGCATGTATGGAACAGGGCGCAAACTGCAAGAAATCGTGAAGCAATTAGAAGGGTTGTTTATTCCTGCGCACGCTTTTACCCCGTTTAAAAGTCTATATGGCAGTGGCGTGAAGGAAAGCTTAACGGAAGTGTTTGAACCTGATTGGATTGACGCGGTCGAGCTGGGGTTAAGCGCCGATTCCGAGATGGCCGATCAAATTGCTGAGCTGCACCGCTATCCGTACCTTTCTAATTCCGACGCCCATTCGCTAAGAAAAATGGCGCGCGAATATCAAATCGTACGCATGCATCAACCGACGTTTGCCGAATTAAAAATGGCGTTACAGATGGAGAATGGGAGAGCGATTGTTGCGAACTACGGCCTAAATCCAAAGCTCGGCAAATATCATCAAACCGTGTGCGAACGATGCTTTGCCCCGATGAACGAAAGCGACGAATGCTGCCCATCGTGCGGACATCGCCGATATGTGAAAGGGGTATTTCAACGGATTCAAGAGCTAAAAATGGAAGGTGCGCCACCAAAACGTCCGCCGTACATATACCAAGTACCGCTAGAATTTATTCCAGGGCTTGGCGAAAAGACGTACAAAAAATTGCTAACGCATTTCGGTACAGAAATGCACGTACTGCATCAAGCGACCAATCAACAACTTATCGATGTCGTCGGGAAAAAATTAGCAGAAGCGATTGTGCTTGCTAGAAGCGGCCAGCTTGCGATTACAGCAGGTGGAGGCGGTCAATACGGAAAAATCGCTCTTACATAAGGGCGATTTTTTTTCGTCATAGACGTGCGCTTTTTTCATACAATCTAGTAAGAGCGAAAGTAGGAGGAAGAGAAGATGAGGAAGCAGCCGTTGAAATCCGCCGTTCTCATGCACGTTCGGGAACATGCCCCGATGTATTTATTTACGATTGTCTTGTTTCTAATGGGCGTTATTTTCGGGGCAATCGTGGTGAATAGCTTAAATTTCAGCCAAAAACAAGATTTATATTATTATTTGACGCAATTTTTTGGACAAGTAGCGAAAGGGCAGTTTGCTAGTGAGTATGACATGTTTCAACAAAGCTACTTTCACAATTTGCAATATATTGGCTTTATGTGGGTGCTCGGTATTTCGATTATCGGCTTGCCGCTTATTTTAGTGCTTTTATTTTTAAAAGGGGTTGTCGTCGGATTTACGGTCGGGTTTCTTGTCAACCAAATGGGCTGGCAAGGATTTTTATTATCGTTCGTTTCGGTCATGCCGCAAAATATGATCGTCATTCCAGCATTTATTGTGATGGGGACGATCGCGATTTCTTTTTCATTAAAAATGGTGCGCAATCAATTTATGAAGCGGATGCATGAACCGATTTTTCCGATGATTATGCGCTATGCGTTTGTCATGGTTGCGATTAGTGCGGTATTGCTTCTTTCCGCTTCGATTGAAGCGTACGTTTCGCCGATCGTGATGAAGCAAGTGATTGAGTTAATAAACAAATGATAATTATTATCATCTGATAATGTTTTTATTTATTTAATGATAATAATTTTACTTTGATACTTCCTCCGTTCTTTTGTATAATGATAAATGAACGACGAGGGAGGGAAAAGAAATGGAAGATCGAATCGAGCGAATCAAAAAACTATTGCATACCGCCGGGTATAAATTGACACCGCAGCGCGAGGCGACCGTGCGGGTTCTGTTAGAACATGAAGAAGACCACTTAAGTGCAGAAGATGTCTACCTCCTCGTTAAAGAAAAATCTCCCGAAATCGGATTAGCGACGGTATATCGGACGTTAGAGCTATTAACCGAGCTAAAAATTGTCGATAAGATTAACTTTGGCGACGGTGTATCACGGTATGATCTTCGTCAAGAAGGCGCGGCTCATTTTCACCATCATTTAGTATGTATCGAATGCGGATCAGTAGCGGAGATTCAAGAAGATTTATTAGAGGAAGTAGAAGCAATTGTCGAGCGAGATTGGAAATTTAAAATTAAAGACCATCGGTTAACGTTTCATGGCATTTGTTATCGGTGCCAACAAAAAGATCAACAAGAAGAATAAAAAGGTCGTGGCATTGGATAAACTAAAGCCAGCATAAAGTAGCTCTTGCTTGCGGATCTTCGTAAACCAAAGTGCATTCCAACATTTACGATGAGCATCCCCATGCAAGAGCACTTTCATAAGCTCACGGTTCTATGGTAACGTTGTCGATATTTGATGAATGAACGTTGGATAGGATATTGAAGAGCATATCGGAATAGGATATATTTAGGATAAGGACAGTATATCCTAGAGGATATAAGGTATTTCTAGGAGGTGTTTGTCCGTGAAGGAGGGAGAGAATATGATTACAAGCGCAAAACCGATAAAATCCACTGAAATTGTGTTTGGAACGGATAAAGAGCTTGAAAAGTTCGCGGAAATCATTCGAAATCCTTCTAAGCCTAGTGAGTATGTGAAAGAGATGTTTAAAGCCTATCAGCAAAAACATCAGGGGAAGTAAATGTTTGAGTCGCTAGAAAATATTAGAGAAGTATACTTGTCTGATGAACATCTGTTAAAATTGCAGGAATTTCGATGTACAGACGAACAGATAGTGGAGAATTTCCTAAAAGAAGACGCATATAACTTAATGAAGAGGAATTTAGTTAGAACCCGACTATTTTTTGACGACAATCAAAATTTAATCGGGTTCTATTCGTTATTTAATGATACTGTTAAGATACAAAAACAAAAAAGAGCGATGTTAGAGATATATCTACCTTCGAGTGTTAAAGAAATACCAGCTATTCGTCTTCACTATTTAGGTGTAGACGAGAGGTTTAGAGGCAAGGGATTTGGAAGTTATTTAATGACGTCAGTTCTCTATCATTGTGCGAAAGTTGCTGAAATAACAGGATGTTCTCTCATAACAGTTGAAGCAACTGAAAATGCCAAGAGTTTTTATGAAAAATTTGGCTTTACATATATATGTCCTATAAATCGATATTATTTAATGGCGCTAAGTACAAAGCCGTTGATGGAAGAATTAAACTGACGGAATAAGTTAGAACCTTTTCTTTCGTTTGTCCGTCGTTTTTTACTTAGACAACTTTCTCTCGAATGGAAATCTGGGATGGTGGCTGTCTTATTTGCGGCTGTCTGAATTTACGTTGGGAGATTCAGAATCAACAGCAGTGCCTGAAAACCTTTTCCACCGGGAAAGGTTTTTTCATGTATAAAAAGAAAAAACGATGGCATATCCTCAATATAAGTGCTATTTTAGGAGGGTATGTCGTGAAAACGTTATGGCAAATGATTAAAACGTTTGTTTTATTTACGGGATGTACAATTTTGTTTTATTATAGTCTTATATGGTTCCATCGAGAGTACGAAAACTATCATCGCTATGATGAACCGCAAGGATCGGCGGTGAAAGTATCGACAACCGAAACGACATCCACGGATTGGCTGGAACGATTTATACTTTTTTATCGCGATGGGGAGTAGAGAACATTGAACGATGAAATGAAAGATTTTCTCCATTATTTAACGGTCGAGCGAAATTTGGCGAAAAATACGATCGTGTCGTATGAACGCGATTTACGAAAATACGCGCATTATTTAATCAACGTTGAACAAGTGCACTCATGGAATGACGTATCTCGCCTTCATATTTTGCAATTTTTAAAGTTTTTAAAAGAAGGCGGAAACTCGGCGAAAACGATCGCGCGCCATATTGCGTCCATTCGTTCGTTTCACCAATTTTTATTGCGGGAAAAAGTGACGGACAAAGACCCGACCGTTCATATCGAAACGCCGCAGCTGGAGCGGAGCTTGCCGAAAGTGTTATCGACAGCGGAAGTCGAGGCGCTGTTAGATGCGCCGAAAGTAAACACGCCGTTTGGCATTCGCGACAAGGCGATGCTCGAATTGCTGTATGCGACCGGTATGCGCGTCAGTGAAATGGTCAATTTAAACCTTTCCGACGTCCATTTGACGATGGGCTTTGTCCGCTGTTACGGAAAAGGGAATAAAGAGCGGATCATTCCAGTCGGGCGGATTGCACTTTCGGCGTTAAAAATGTACATCGAAGAAGCGAGGCCGAAACTTATCCATCCGAAAAAACGGGCGACGGATGCGCTCTTTTTGAACCATCACGGCGAGCGACTAACGCGGCAAGGGTTTTGGAAAATTTTAAAGAAGCTCGCGAAAGAAGCAAACATCGAAAAAGAACTAACCCCGCATACGTTCCGGCATTCGTTTGCGACCCATCTGCTTGAAAACGGTGCCGATTTGCGCGCTGTGCAAGAGTTGTTAGGACATGCCGATATTTCGACGACACAAATTTATACACACGTCACGAAAACGCGCTTAAAAGACGTGTACGAACAATACCACCCGCGGGCGTAGCGGGTGGATTTTTATTTAGGGGATAAGCAGGCGTTTCCTCCTCGGCGGGGCTTGTGCGATCTTCGCCGATAGGCGGGTGCTTTCTTATGGCGCAAATTGTTCACATTTATTTTATTGCACATCATTATGAAAACGTTTTATAATGTAGTTGTCAGACTTCTGACCAATAGAGATTTGTGTGTTTTTTCAAAAGAAGGGCATTCTACAAGTGAACGTGTGGACTAACGAAGACCTTTCGTAAACCGATTGCCTATCGACATTTGTATGCTAAAAAACGTTATTTTGCAAGGAGGAAAAAAAGTGTCTACATACAAACGCGTTTTTTTAATTGTCATGGACTCGGTCGGCATCGGCGAAGCGCCGGATGCGGAAAAATATAACGATAAAGGGGCAGATACGCTCGGGCATATTGCCGAACATCGCGGCGGCTTGAACATGCCGACCATGGCGACGCTTGGGTTAAGCAACATTCGCGAAATAAAAGGAGTGCCGAAAGCGAAAAAACCGCTGGCGTACTATACAAAAATGCAAGAAGCATCGGCTGGGAAAGACACGATGACTGGTCACTGGGAGTTAATGGGGCTGCGCATCGATACGCCGTTTCAAGTGTTTCCAGACGGATTTCCAAAGGAATTAATTGAGGAATTAGAAAAGCGGACAGGGCGGAAAGTCATTGGCAATAAACCAGCAAGCGGAACGGCAATTATTGACGAGCTTGGTCCAGAGCATATGGAAACAGGGGCATTAATCGTTTATACATCCGCAGATTCCGTTTTGCAAATTGCTGCGCACGAAGAAATCATTCCGCTTGACGAATTGTATCATATTTGCAAAATCGCTCGCGAATTGACACTTGATGAAAAATATATGGTCGGCCGCGTCATCGCCCGTCCGTTCATCGGCACGCCAGGCAATTTCCAACGTACGGCAAATCGTCACGACTATGCGTTAAAGCCGTTTGGTCGCACGGTGATGAACGAATTACAAGATGCGGGCTATGACGTCATTGCCATCGGCAAAATTTCCGACATTTACGATAATGAAGGGGTGACGAAATCGCTCCGCACGAAATCAAATATGGATGGCATGGATAAATTGATGGACACGCTGCATATGGATTTTACGGGACTTAGCTTTGTCAACCTTGTCGATTTTGATGCGTTATACGGCCACCGCCGCGACCCGAAAGGCTACGGCGATGCGCTCGAACAGTTTGATGCACGCCTTGCGGACGTGTTGCCGCTTTTAAAAGAAGACGATTTATTAATCATTACCGCCGACCATGGCAACGACCCTGTTCATCACGGCACCGACCATACGCGCGAATACGTGCCGCTTCTCGTCTATAGCCCAAGCATGAACGGTGGAAACGAGTTGCCGATTCGCAAGACGTTCGCCGATGTAGGGGCAACGATTGCCGAAAACTTCCGCGTAAATATGCCAGCGCATGGCACAAGCTTTTTAGCACAAGTAAAGTAGGGGGGAATAACGATGAATCGACAAGCGATTGAACAAGCAGCGCAATTTTTACAAACAAAGTTCCCGGCTCCTCCGCAAATTGGGCTTATTCTTGGTTCGGGGTTAGGAGTATTAGCAGAGGAAATCGAACACGCGATAAAAATCCCGTACAGCGAAATTCCGAATTTCCCTGTTTCTACGGTCGAAGGGCATGCCGGACAATTAGTGTACGGGCAACTAGAAGGGGCAACTGTAATCGCGATGCAAGGGCGCTTTCATTATTATGAAGGGTATCGTTTAGACAAAGTGACGTTCCCGATTCGCGTGATGAAGGCGCTTGGTGTGGAGCAATTAATCGTAACAAACGCAGCTGGCGGCGTGAACGAAACGTTCCAACCAGGCGATTTAATGATTATTTCCGATCATATTAATAACATGGGAACAAATCCACTGATCGGACCAAATGATTCGGCGCTTGGTGTTCGTTTTCCAGATATGACTGAAGCGTATAGCAAACGATTGCGGAAGCTTGCGAAAGACGTTGCTAGCCGCTTAGGCATTCGCGTACAAGAAGGAGTATATGTGGCAAATACTGGTCCGTCCTATGAAACACCTGCAGAAATCCGCATGATTCGCGTCCTTGGCGGCGATGCGGTCGGCATGTCGACCGTACCAGAAGTCATTGTCGCTCGCCATGCGAACATGGAAGTATTAGGAATATCGTGTATTTCGAACATGGCAGCAGGCATTCTCGACCAGCCGCTAACGCACGATGAAGTGATCGAAACGACGGAAAAAGTAAAGGCGGACTTTTTACGGTTTGTGAAAGCAATGGTGCGCGAAATGGCAGAAAATAAATGAGGTGAAAAGCGATGAGAATGGTCGATTTAATTGAAAAAAA
>NZ_JAILZV010000106.1 GCF_023512315.1 Anoxybacillus sp. | reverse complement strand
CCGCTATATACGAGGCTGAACCCGTACACTTCTCCTTGGTGTTCATCGGTATTTTTCCGAACAAGCGCAATAAAAGGGTTTTGTTGGTGGCTGCTTGCGCCCCTGCGGCTTTCGATCGATTGCGTGCCAACAAACAGCGGTTTTCGTTCAATATATCGCTCTCGGCAATGTGCCCCGAAAAGATGAAGGAAATCAAACTGATCATCCGAAAAATCGACGTTCATACTTAATGCCCTCAGTAGCTTGATACGTTCAGAGCCATCATTTTCAAATCGGACAGAACGAGTAATGACGTTCCATTTTTCATAAACGGTATACAATAAAGTCGCTCGTAAGCCAATGACACTGTCCTCTAACACAATTTCGAGCGTTTCCGCCTCGTTTGTACTTTCTACATACGTAGCTGGCAATCCGTCTAACTTTGGTTTCCCTTTATAGATGCGATGCGTTTTATAGCGCAAATCTGAAATCGTTGAACCGTTTTCCAATTGCACTTGGTACGCCGGTGTGCGGAAATCGGTGTTTCCATACGCCGGATATTCTTGCGGCAGCGTATCTAACGAAAACGTGCGGTCAGCTGGATCGGGATTTGGGGAAAATCCGCGGTCTAAAAACCGCAATTTATTAGAGTTCCCATAGTGGCGAATTTTTTTCCCAAAATAAAGATGAACTAAATATCCTGATCGAAAGAGTTGCATGACATAGCTTGTATCGTTTGCTTGTAGGTGAAAGGTGTTGTTTACTGGATCAAATACGATAGCCATTTCTTTTCCTCCGTCTACAATTATTTAATCGCTCCTCGTGTTACCCCACCAATAATCCATTTTTGTGCAAATAAATAGACGATAATCATCGGCGATAATGCCATCAAATAGGAAGCGAACGCCAAGTTATAATCCGTACCAAATTCCGATTGAAAAACATACTGTACTAACGGAAGCGTCATATGTGATTGATCGTTTAACACGATGAGCGGCAATAAAAAATCGTTCCATGCCCATAAGCAAGTTAAAATCCCAACTGTCGCATTAATCGGAGCCATTAACGGAAAAATGATTCGCCAAAACACTCCCCACGTGCTACATCCATCGACAATCGCCGCTTCTTCTAGTTCTTTCGGAATCGAGCGAATGTATCCTACGTAAATAAAAATGTTAAACGCAATCCCATATACCACATATAGAAAAACAAGCCCGCTCGGATTAGTCATCCCAAACGCAGATGTTTGTTTAACAATTGGTAACATAATAATTGGAAACGGAATAAATAGCGCACTCACAAAATAGTAATACAAAAACTTAAAAAACTTCCGATGCATATTTCGAGCAATCGCATAAGCAACCATAGAGTTCGTTAAAATCGTCAAGACGACCGTTGTTACTGTAATATATGCACTATTTTTAAACGCTTGGAAAAAGTTTGTTGCTTTAATAGCCTTTGCGAAATTTTCAACATGCCAGCCCGTCGGCAACCCTAATACAGAATTCGCTAATTCCTCCGGCGTTTTTAATGCAATCGATATAGCCATATACAAAGGAAATAAAATAAACAACGCACCAATAGCAATCAAAACCGTGACGAACCAGTTCATTTTCTTTTCCATCACATATCCACTTCCCGTTTTTGTAAAAATTTAATTTGTGCAATGGATATAACCATGATCACGATAAAATAAATGACCGAGTTCGCAGATTGATACGCAAATTCTCCACCTTGGAACCCACCGCTATAAATTAATAGCGAAATGGATTGTGTCGCACGCCCAGGTCCTCCCCCTGTCAGCGCAACTACTTGGTCGAATACCATCAAAAAATTTTTCATCGCTAACACCATATTGATCGTAAAAAATGGTGCAATCATCGGAAAAGTAATATGCCAAAAATTTTGCCATTTGCTCGCTCCGTCAAGGCTTGACGCTTCATATAGTTCAGACGGAACCGTCTGTAGTCCCGCTAAATATAAAATAGTGTTAAATGCGCACGCTTGCCATACAGCGACAATGACAATGCCGACCCACGCCCATTTTTCATTTCCTAAAATATTCGTTGATAATACATCAATCCCTAGTTTCTCCCCTACTAAAGGAAGCACGTTCGCAAACAAATAGTTAAAAATATAGCCGACGATAAGAACGCTCAAAATATTCGGAAGGAAATAAACAGCTCTAAAGAAATTTTTAAACTTAATCTTTTCGTTCAACCCAAGAGCAATCGCTAAACTTAAGACGTTCACTAAAACGGTCGAAACAAGGGCAAATTTAAACGTAAACAAGTAAGAATGGAGGACGTTTTCATCTTGGAATAAGTAATAATAATTTTTCCACCCGACAAAATCATACGTTAAACTTAGCCCATCCCAATTAGTGAACGAATAAAAAATGCCTTGCATCGCAGGAAACGTATGAAACGTTGCAAATAAAAGCACGGCAGGAATTGTCATAAGATAAATAGCGATGTTCTTCGGTTTTTTCACGCTAACAGGAATAGCGAAAAACCTTTTGGAAACCACCATATTCTCCTTTCGCATGATGTCCCCTCCCTATGGTGAGGAGAAGAAAAACGGGAATCCCCCATTTTTCTTCTCCCTTCAGTTATTTACGTCCTTGCACTTTTTGCCATTCAGAGTCCATCGTTTTTAAGAATCCTTCGACATCTTTATCATGAGTCAATTGTTGCAAAAGGTTCGCTAAATTGATGCTTGCAGGAATATAGTGGTCTGGGAAGTCGACAAGCGCTCCCTTCGCAAAACTTTCTTTTAGTCCTTCTAATGTAGGGTCGCTTTGCTCCAGCCCTTTAATGGCAGAGAACGCATTTTGTTCACCAATATATGTTTTAGCGGTTTCCTCGTTTAATAAGAAATCAACAAATTTTTTCGCTTCGTTCGGATGTTTCGATGTTTTCGAAATCGCTAAAAGAAGGTCGACGCCAGATACTAGTTTCGTCTGTGTTGCATCGTTTGTTACAGGATACGGGAAGACGCCGAGCTCAATATTCGGGTTCGCCTTTTTAATTTCTGGAATTGCCCAGATTCCTTGCAAATACATCGCTGATTCACCTTTCGCAAAGGCAACGTTACCGTCGGCATACCCTTTCCCATAATTGTCTTTATGACCGTACTCTAGTAATTTCACAAATTTTTCTGTAGCTTCTTTATACCCTTCTTTAAATGTTGTTTTCCCTTCATTTAAATCGCTGAAAAACGTTTCTCCTTGTGTATTTGCTGCGAGTGCGTTATAAGCTGGCAAGGTTGTCCAAGCATCTTTAAACGTAAAATAAAATGGCGTTTTTCCTGATGCTTTAATCTTTTCTGCCACCGCAATAAATTCATCCCATGTTTTCGGAACGGATAGTCCAAGCTCTTTAAAAATTGCTTTGTTATAGATGACACCGTCCGCGTTCGCTGCATACGGGATGGCGTACACTTTATCTAGTCCCGTTACATCTTTTAACATTTGAATGTAAGCCGGTTGAATGTTATTAAGTTCAGAAGCATTTGTTAAGTCCTCAAACACGCCTGCTTTCGATAATTCCGCGAACGTTGTATCCGCTCCGATTCCTACCACATCTGGAACATCACGTTTAGCTGCGCGAGTTTTTAAAACGGTTTCTGCTTCCGGCGGATTAGCATTCACTACATCAATGTTCGGGTTTTCTTTTTCAAATTTTTCGATTAACTTGTCGAACGTATCTTTCGCCTCTTGTTTGTAATGGAAAAATTCAATTTTTACTTTTTTTCCTGAATCATTTGCAGCCTCTTCACTTTTACTTCCACACGCACTTAGTACAGAAGCAGCTAATACGCTTGAAACAACAAGTGCTATCGTTTTTTTCATTCCAAACTCCCCCGTTTCATTTTTTGTTAACGCTTACTTTTTGAAATAAAATGGTTCGCTCGGCACTCTCAACCGCTCACCTCCTTTAATTGCTAGCCTTTGTAGTACAACTTTCCCGAATGACAAGTTTAGCTGGAGTAAGAATTTGCACAGGGATGCTTCTCCCTTCGATTTTTTCGTATAAAGCATTGACCGCAACCTCCCCCATTTCATATGCGTACATTTTAACCGTCGAAAGAGGGGGATTTAAAAATGCAGCAGCATCAATATCATCAAAACTAATCAGCGAAATATCTTCCGGTACTTTTAACCCAGCCTGATGAATCGCCCGAAGCGCACCTATTGCCATCGGGTCACTGGCAACAACAAAGGCGCTAGGCAAGTCCTCTAGTTGGAGCGCTTTTTTCATTAGTTCATATCCTTCCGCCGGGCCCCATTCCCCAATAAAAACATGTTTTTCCTCATATAGCCCCAGTGTTTTCATCTTTCTTTCAAATACTTGTTTGCGAGTATCGTCTATTTCATAACTTTCCCCTCCATCCAATTGCTTAATTTTTTCCGCTCCGCCTATATACCCGATTTTTTTATGACCAAGTTTCACCAAATAATCTACTATGCTTTCTGTTGCTCTTTCTAAATCAGAACGGACAACATCATATTCGTCGATATGAATGACTTGGGTTATAAATACGACGTGATTGTTTTCAGGAAAATACCGCTTAATATCTTCTGGATCGATGCCGCCAATAACAATTAACCCATCAAAATTACGTAAATCTTGTATTTCTGCGCCATCCACTCGAATAATGGAAGAAATACGCATAGGTAATTGCTGACAGCGGTCTTCGATGCCTTGGCGAATTAACGTATAATAAGGGTCGTTCGCCTCATCATGTTGAGAAACAGCGAGAAGAAGCGCGATCTTGTATACTTCTTTCTTTTTTCTCGACGTATTTTTTCGAATAGGCTTGTAGTTTAGCTGTTTCGCAATATGAAACACTCGCTGCTTTGTTTCCTCAGAAACAGAAAGGGTTGTGTCGTTATTCAAAATTCTCGACACGGTTGCAATCGAAACATTTGCTCTTTGAGCAATTTCCTTCATCGTCACCATCAAACCACCACACGAACAAATCTTTTTTTAGTTAATTTTACTGAGTTATTTAAGTAAAATATAGCAGATAAACATGAGTATATCAACAAAATTCTTTATGAAAGATTGAATTTTTTCTGTTTTTACGATGTAAGCCCGTTTATTATTATTTTTGTTTTAGTTAAATTAACCACTAAAAAACGATGTCTATCGCTAGACATCGTTTTCCCCCACCGCCTTTTTCAGCGCTGTTTCTAGTTCTTCTGTATACTCCCGCGTCATCTCCTCCGGCCATTGCCAATACTCCGTCATGAAGCGAATGACGGCGTCTTTCCATGTCCGCACCCAATGGATGTTGAAAAAGAGGGCGCCGGTGCGGCGGATGAAATAATCGGACGGTTTGACGGCCATTTCGCCTTCGAGCGCGTATACAAGCGTTGCAAACACTTCGCGCGAAAGCCCGCAGTTTTCTTCATAATCCTTGCTTAATGTAAATATGCGGTCAACGTTCGTGCCATATTGTTTCGCAAGGCGTTCTCCTTCTGCTTTCGTAAAGCCGTAGCGCGTCGCTTCTTCCGCTTTTTGCGCGATAAACGCAGGCAATTGGTGAGAGCCGCCGACATCGCCGCCAGAAATCGGCAAATGCTTCGTTTGGCAAGGGCGAAATGGTATCCCTTCTTCTTTTTCGAGCTGTCTGGCGACGAAATCAACGACCGTTTCCGCCATTTTTCGGTATCCGGTTAGCTTTCCGCCGGCGATTGTTATAAGCCCAGTCGAAGATGTCCAGATTTCATCTTTCCGCGAAATTTCTGATGGATTTTTTCCTTCTTCATAAATCAACGGCCGCACTCCTGCCCAACTTGATTCAATTTGTTCTGCTGTCACCCGCACCGCCGGAAACATAAAATGGATAGCTTGCAGCAAGTAGTTGCGATCTTCGTCCGTCATGACTGGATTAGCCAAATCCCCGTCGTAAAACGTATCGGTTGTGCCGACGTACGTTTTGCCATCGCGCGGGATGGCAAACACCATTCGCCCGTCCGGCGTATCGAAATACACGGCTTGTTTCAACGGAAAGTGTGTTTGGTCGATGACAATATGCACACCTTTTGTAATTTTTAACATCTTCCCATGTTTTGAGCCGTCTTTTTCGCGTAAATGATCGACCCATGGTCCTGCCGCGTTAATGACCTTTTTCGCCCGCACCGTGTACGTTTGACCGGTAAGTGCATCGCGACAGCGCGCCCCGACGATGCGCCCGTTTTCGTACATAAACGCTTCTGCTTTGATGTAATTGGCCGCGTCTGCGCCGCACTCGATCGCTTTTTTCAACACTTCGATCGTTAAGCGGGCATCGTCGGTGCGATATTCGACATAGTATCCGCCGCCAATTAGCTTATCTCTTTTCAACAGCGGTTCTTTTTGTAGCGTTTCTTCTTTACTCAACATCGTCCGGCGTTCGCTTCGTTTGACTCGCGCTAAATGATCATACACCCATAACCCTACCGACGTGCTCCATTTGCCAAACGTGCCGTCTTTATAAATCGGCAACAACATCCACTCCGGCGTCGTCACATGCGGACCGTTTTCATACACAATCGCCCGTTCTCGCCCAACTTCCGCGACCATTTTCACTTCGAATTGTTTTAAATAGCGAAGCCCGCCATGGACTAATTTCGTCGAACGGCTCGATGTCCCTGCCGCGAAATCTTGCATTTCCACTACCGCTGTTTTTAACCCGCGCGTTGCGGCATCCAATGCAATGCCGCAGCCCGTAATCCCTCCGCCAATAATAAGCACATCGTAATACTCCCTGCTCATTTTTTCTACCATCGTCGTACGTTTCATCGTTTCTCCTCCCCCTTTGAAAGCAAAAAGAGACCATTACAGACACGACAAGCCTTTGCTTATCATGTATGCATGGTCTCTCCTAATCTCCTGACATAGTATTAACTTACTTTTATTATAGCGAAAATCGCCCCGTTTGGCTAGCGAAAAAATCGTTAGCGCACCGCCGCGTAATGCTCCCAAAGCGTTTTGTTGGATGTCGTAATCGCCGTCGCGCCGGCTGCTAATGCACGCTCGACATCTTCTAACGTCCGCACAAGCCCACCCGCTAAAATCGGAAGGCCTGTCCGCGCTTTTACTTCTTGAATGACGTGCGGTATCGCCCCTGGCATTACTTCGATAAAATCAGGCATCGTTTTTTCGATCAGTTGATAACTTTTTTCAAGCGCGTGCGAATCTAACAGAAAAATACGCTGAATCGCTACCACCTTTTTTTGCTTTGCTTTTATAATGACGCTTCCCCTTGTCGAAATTAACCCGTATGGTTTATATTCTTGGCACAAATATTCCGCGGCATACTCATCGTGGCTCAGCCCTTGAATTAAATCGGCATGAAGCAGTAACTTTTTCTCGCATTGGCGCGCATAGTGAAACACGCTTTTGAGCTGCGACAGATGCAATTCAAGCAATACCCCAACTTCGTACGGACTGCGCAAAAACGCTTCAAAGTCTTTCATCGTTTTTATTGCGGGAATGATTTTTTGCGAGTTCAAAAAAATCGCTCCTTACTCATGATTTTTCGCTGCATCGGCTGCTGCTAAGCATGACGTAAGCAACGCCCGCGGCTTGCAAGCGCTTATTTTAATCCCCCGCTTTTGAAATTTCTCGATGACGTGCTGGATTTCCTTCTTTTGTCGATTGCTAGGCAAATGCTCTTCCATCTCTTCTCACCTTTCTTCTATTCGTTGCTTTTCGCTTTCGGCAAAAACAGCTCTACGGTTGTTCCTGCCCCGACTTCGCTTTCGATCACAATTTGTCCGCCATATTTATCGACAATTTCTTTTGCGATCGCAAGTCCAAGCCCTACTCCTCCCTTTTCTCGGCTGCGCGCTTTATCGACCCGATAAAACCGTAAAAACACTTTTTCTAATTCGTCACGCGGTATCCCAATTCCTTTGTCACGCACGGAAATCGATACATATTTTCCTTCCTCCTTAATATCGATAGTAATTACTTTTTCTTGTTGGGAATATTTCACCGCGTTATCAAGCAAAATGAGCAACAATTGTTCCAAATGATGCTTCGCTACACGCACGCACGCCTTCTCCCCCGCTTCGTCCACAATGTGAAAACGGAAACTTGGATGAAGCACGCGAAAATTTTTCACGATTTGCTCCGCAGCTTCTTTTGGAGAAGTTGGCTGCACCTCCGCTGGAATCGCAAGCGCCTCCGCATGAGATAAATCTAAAAGTTCAAGCACAAGCTTTTTTAAGCGATACACTTCTTGCACCGCTGCGTCTAGCGATTCCTCTAAAATGTCAGGGTTATGTTTGCCCCATCGTTTTAATAGCGAAAGATGACCTTCTAAAATTGCGATGGGCGTGCGTAACTCATGGGAAGCATCTTCGATAAATTGCTTTTGCTGGCGAAACGAATGCTCAATCTCATCCATCATTTCGTTAAACATTGCCATTAACTGCGACATTTCATCGTTCGTTGCCGGAACGTCGATTCGTTCTTGAAATCCATTATTTTTAATGTTTCGCATCGTGTTTGTGACCGCTTGCAGGCGACCGACGAACTGTTTGGCAATAAACCGCCCAATCCACGCGCTCGTCCCAAGCGCCACTGCACCAATGAGCGTCATAATGAAAAAAATCGTGTTAATCATTTGTTGAAATTTCACCAGATGACGAACGATTTCAATCGTTCCGTTCACCTGCGCCACATGAAACGGCTTACGCAAAACAATCGAGCGCTCATTGTTGACTAAATGGTAATCAACCTCCAATTTTTCTGGCGTTTCAGCAGAAAACAATGAAATAGGCGCATCGTTCGAAACAGATACGACGACATTCCCTTTTCCGTCCAAAATCCGGATCGCTTGGTATTTTTCGTTCAGCTTTTCAAGGAGCGATTTGCTTTTGCGAATATCGTCCCATGATACACTACGTTTCTCCGCGTAATAAGTTTCAATTTCTTCAATCGTTTTTTCGATCGTTTTTTCTTCTTCCTTCAACAGCCATTGCTTCACCGTTCCATATTGCAAACAAGTAAACAAAAAGTAAACGATAAAAATGACCGTCGCCGAAAGAAGGGCAAGCTTTCCTTTTAATGAGACGTTTTCTAAGCGAAAAAGTTTCATGACCGCATCACATATCCTGCCCCGCGTACCGTTTGGATGTACCGTTCTTTGTCTCGCTCATCTAATTTATGGCGCAAATAGCGGACGTACACGTCGACGACGTTCGTTTCTACTTCCGTATCAAAGCCCCATACTTTATTCAGTAGCGCATCTCTTGTTAAGACGATATCTACATTTTGTAAAAACGTCACAAGCAAATCGTATTCCCGCTTCGTTAGTTCAATCGTTTGCCCATCTTTTTTCACGACGCGCGCTTTGACATCGACAACAAGGTCTTTAAACGTTAAATATTCTTGATCCATCGCTGGGTGGATGCGGCGGAATAAGGCGCGAATGCGGGCCAATAGCTCTTCAATCGCAAACGGCTTGACAATATAGTCGTCCGCGCCGCTATCTAGCCCCATGACGCGATCGAACACACTGTCCCGTGCCGTAATCATAATGACCGGCGTCTTTTTCACTGCCCGCAACCGGCGGCATACTTCCATGCCGTTTAAGCTCGGCAACATTAAATCTAACAACACAAGCCCCCACTCGTCAGCGAGTGCAAGCTCTAATCCTTCCCTTCCGTCATGGCATACGCGCACTTCATATCCTTCATGCAATAAATCTAATTCGATAAATCGCGCTAAATTCGCTTCGTCTTCAATAATTAAAATACGCTTATTCACCAAAATCCCTCCTACCCCTTATCATACCAAAAAGAAATGCCAACCGCCTCGAGCGATTAGCAAAAACGAGCTGTCCGTCTTTTATCAAATAACCATTAGTACTGTTTATTAAACAAGTCGATAAATGCTTGCACGATTTCGATGAGTTGGTACGTAAGCAAAGAAACGGCTGTCCCTGAGAAAAAAAGGGTAATCACCATGTGCATGTGCGCTCCCTCCTTATTCCATGCCGGCCTTTTGCTAAGGACGGAGCTTCAAATGTTAGTGATTTCTAAGGTGTAAATGCCGGCTTTTTTTCATCATAGCCGTTCAATCTTAAAAACAGATGAAATTTTTCTAAGAAAAGCGCAAAGCGCCCGCCTATCGGCGAAGATCGCACAAGCCCCACCGAGGAGGCTCTCGAACCAAGCACGGCTTGGTTCTGCG
>NZ_JAILZV010000105.1 GCF_023512315.1 Anoxybacillus sp. | reverse complement strand
CGCGTAACTGCGACAAAAATAGGGGTGCACGCCAAAATGAAGCTCGCCCATCGCGCCGCAACGCGACCGAAAAACGGCTTGACGATGAAATAAAGAAGCCATGTCGACAATACGCCAGCAAGCGCTTCTGGAAGCAAGACGCTCCAATCACTTGCGCCAAATAACGCAACGCTCAACGCTTGGAACCACAGCGCCACCGGCGGTTTGTCGACCGTAATAAATCCGGCCGGGTCAAGCGATGCGAAGAAAAACGCTTTCCAATTCGCCGTCATACTTTTCGCCGTGGCCGTATAATATTCGTTCGAACCAGCGTTGCCAATGTTGTAAAAATACAAAAACGCCGCCAATCCGATGATGGCTATTAGCCACCAATCCATCCTTTGCTTTTTCATTTTTCTTCCTCCATTTATAAAATTTTCTCTCTTAATCACTGGCTCTATCATACAATCATTCGATGAAAATTAAGTGAAAATAAAAAGGATGTCCCAAAAGAGGAACGGGACATCCTTTCTTATCACTATATATACGAACCAAACATTTAACTCCTCGGCCCCCATAAGATAATGAGCACGCCGATTAGGCATACGGCGGAGCCAATCCAGTCGTATAGGTCAGGGGGTTTGCGGTCGATTCCCCACCCCCATAAGACGGATAAAACGACAAAAACGCCGCCGTATGCCGCATACACCCGCCCAAATGACGGAAACTGCTGCAACGTTGGAATGATGCCGTAAACGATCAAAATCACTCCCCCAACTGATCCGTACCAAACCGGCTTTGATTCACGCAACGAAAGCCAGATGAAATAGCCGCCGCCAATTTCCGCAAGCCCTGCTAAAAGGAATAACAAAAATGCCACCATCAGAACACATCCCCTTATTTCCCTCGAAATTCCCACCAGTCTTTCATTAGGCGATGGGTTGCTTCACAAAAGAGCTCATCGACTGTATTGCCTTTCACCATTTCCCCATCGATGAGCGCAAACGGTCCTTTTTTACACGTTTTACATTCCCCTAAACAGCCTTTTCTCTTCACTTTGATTGCATATGTCTTCTTCAAAAATTTATATACCTTTTTCGTTTCATGCTTATTATTCTTACAAAAACAAATTTTTGTCATGATGCGAGCCCCTCTTTATGATGATAAAAATTATCATTTTCATTGTACCATAACTAATCGGCCATTGCGGAAAAAAATTTTTCGCTGTTTTCTTGTTGGTTTTTGTAGATTTCCGTAGGTTGCGTTTACAGTTAAATTCAGAAAAGAAAAAATAGTAGAAAAATAGAAAGGAGGGGGCTTGTTGATTTACTTCCACCAATTAAATAAGCATTACGGAGACTTTCACGTCTTAAAAGATATTAATCTCACCATCAAACAAGGCGAAGTCGTCGTGATTATCGGTCCGTCTGGTTCTGGAAAAAGTACGTTAGTCCGCTGCATTAACCGCCTAGAAACAATTACAAGCGGCGAACTGATTGTCGATGGCGTGAAAGTAAACGATAAAAACACCGATATTAACAAACTTCGCCGCAATATTGGCATGGTTTTTCAAAACTTTAACTTATACCCACATAAAACCGTCTTGCAAAATATTACACTTGCACCGATGAAAGTGCTCGGCGTGTCAGAACAAGAAGCGAAAGAAACGGCGATGTACTATTTAGAGAAAGTCGGTATTCCCGATAAGGCGAACGCCTACCCGACAGCGCTGTCTGGCGGTCAACAACAGCGCGTCGCCATCGCTAGAGGACTAGCGATGAAACCGAAAATTATGCTCTTTGATGAACCGACTTCTGCGCTTGACCCAGAAACAATCGGAGAAGTGCTTGATGTCATGAAAACGCTTGCAAGAGAAGGAATGACAATGGTTGTTGTCACGCACGAAATGGGGTTTGCGCGGGAAGTCGCTGACCGCATCGTCTTTATGGATCAAGGGAGAATTTTAGAAGAAGCACCACCAGAACAGTTTTTTGCCAATCCGCGCGAAGAACGGGCGCGCCTGTTTCTTAGCCGGATTTTAAATCATTAATATAAGGGGGAAATTTTTCATGTTCAAAACCGTTTGGAAAAAAATGATTGGGCTTGGGCTTGTCGCCATGCTCAGCGCCACTGCCTTAGTCGGCTGCAGCAGCGAAACAACGACAGAAAACAAAACAGACAACAAAAAAGAGCAAGCAGCAGAAACAACGTTGGACAAAATTAAAGAACGCGGCAAATTAGTTGTCGGCGTCAAATACGACCTCAACCTTTTCGGCTTAAAAAATCCGCAAACGGGCGAGGTAGAGGGCTTTGACATTGATATTGCGAAAGGATTAGCGAAAAAAATTCTCGGCGATGAAAACAAAATTGAGCTAAAAGAAGTAACATCCAAAACGCGCATTCCGATGCTAAACAACGGCGAAATTGACGCGATTATCGCGACAATGACGATTACCGAAGAACGGAAAAAAGAAGTTGACTTCTCCGACGTCTATTTCATGGCGGGTCAATCGTTGCTCGTCAAAAAAGACAGCAACATTAACGGGATTGCTGATGTGAACAAAAAAGGCGTGACGGTATTAACGGCAAAAGGCTCTACTTCCGCGCAAAACATTCGGGCAAAAGCGCCAGAAGCAACCGTGCTAGAATTTGAAAACTACGCCGAAGCGTTTACCGCGCTAAAAGCAGGACAAGGCGATGCGCTTACGACAGACAATGCGTTGTTGTTCGGAATGGCAAAACAAGATCCAAACTTCCGTGTCGTTGATGAAACGTTCTCGGAAGAGCCGTATGGAATTGCGGTTCGCAAAGGCGATAAAGAATTATTAGACGTCATTAACGAATATTTAAAAGAAATTAAAGCAAACGGCGAATACGATAAAATTTACGAAAAATGGATTGGCGAAAAGCCAAAACAATAATGACATGACGATGAGCGGAAATATATCCGCTCATCTCTTGTTCATTTGGAAAGGAGGCTACAAGGTGCTTGACTATTCGATTCTTATCGAACATTGGGATATGTATATGCAAGGGTTTGCCAATACATTAAAGGCGAGTGTCCTCGCGTTAATCGGCAGTTTAGCGATCGGAACGGTAATGGCCGTTTTTCGCATCGCCCCTATTCGCGCATTAAACTGGATCGGTGCTGCCTATGTCGAATTTATTCGCAACATCCCACTCATTTTAATTGTCTTTGTCTTTTTTGTCGGATTGCCTGCCATCGGCATTCGCTTTGATTCGTTCACCGCAGGTACGTTAGGGTTAACCGTTTATACGGCGGCGTTTATTGCCGAAGTCATTCGCGCTGGCATTCTTGCTGTTCCGAAAGGACAGATGGAAGCTGCGCGCTCGTCGGGACTGACGTATTTGCAAGCGATGTGGCACGTTATTTTGCCGCAAGCCGTAAAAATTGTTATCCCACCGATGGGCAACCAATTTATTAACCTTGTCAAAAATTCATCGGTTCTCGGGGTCATCGCTGGGCTTGATTTAATGTATTTCGGCGACTTAATTTCGTCAGAGACGTTTGTCACGTTCGATGTGTATATTTTCGTAGCGTTATTTTATTTGCTTTTAACAATTCCATTAAGTTTAGGGGTTGGCGCGTTAGAACGCCGCCTAGCAAAAAGTCGATAAAGGTGGAGTGAGAGATGGATTTTGTCGGTGCATATGCTCCTGCGCATTTGAAGTTTTTATTGGAAGGATTTGTTGTTACTCTTGAAGTTGCCTTTCTCTCCATTTTTTTTAGTTTTCTCATTGGGATTATTATCGGCGTGCTACGGTATAGCCGTATTCCTTTTCTTTCTCCAGTGCTTGCGGTCGGGGTGGAAACGATTCGGAACTTGCCGCTGTTATTAATTATTTTCTTTACGTATTTTGCGCTCCCTGAAGTCGGATTCAAACTTGATAAGTTTTATGCTGCGATTTTAGCGCTTGTCATTTTCGAATCGGCGATGCTATCAGAAATTGTGCGGAGCGGGCTGAATTCAATTGAAAAAGGGCAAATCGAAGCCGCACGGTCGTCGGGACTCACCTATACACAAACGTTATGGCATATCGTTTTGCCGCAAGCGTTGCGCCGCATGGTTCCACCGATTGTCGGGCAGTTTATTTCGCTTTTGAAAGATACGTCGCTTGCTGTCGTCATCGCCTTGCCGGAATTAATGAACCATGCCCAAATTATTAACGGCCAAAATGTCAACTATGTCATTCCGATTTTCTTATTAGTCGCAGTGATGTATTTTGTCGTCAACTACTCCCTTTCGCTCGTTTCGCGAAGACTTGAGCATAAACATTCGTAACAATATATCTCCGTTTCCTGTTATAATAGGAAATGGAGATTATTATTTCCAAGATAAAGGAGATATGTATGCGCGAACGGATGCTACCAATCTTCCTTCTCATCATCGCTACTGCTTTTTTCGGAGAAATGAAAGTGAATCCGTTTGGAAGTTCGTTTCGCTTTTCGCTCGGAAGCGCCGTTTTCTTTTTCGGGCTTATTTGGTTTCGAACGGTGCCAGTTGTATGGACAGGATTACTGACAGGGCTTTTTATTTCCCTGTTTCGGACTAGCATTGACCTACTGATGAGCGACGTTTCTTGGAGCGACAGCCTGCTTTCTCATCTGCCTGCTGCGTGCTATTATCTCGCTTTTGCCCTATTTGTTCACGTGCTTCGACTCCGTAATTATATGGAGCTTCCTATTCATGTTGCGTTGCTTGGGGCAAGCATCGATTTCGCTTCAAACATCGTCGAATTGTTTGTTCGCCACCTAATGGGCGAAACGATTGCCATGACGCATGAAACGATTTTTATGCTGCTTTTATTCGGAATTTTACGAAGTTTTTGCGTTGTCGGACTATACAACATTTTAATGATTCAACAAATGCAAACGTTGGGAGAAGCGCGGCGGCAAGAGCTTGAACGGCTCGTGATGATGAACGCTAGCCTCTATGAAGAAGCGTTTTATTTACGAAAATCGATGAGCCATATGGAGGACATTACACGCAAGAGCTACGAGCTATACACAAAGTTAATGGACGGGGAAAACGTTGAACCGAGCACCGCACTTTATATCGCTGAGCATGTTCATGAGGTAAAAAAAGACTCGCAGCGCATTTTCGCCGGTCTGTCGGAGTTAATGAACCAAGAACAGCGCGATTTACATTTGTCCATTGCCGAGCTTTGCGGCATGGTCATTCGTGCGAATGAAAAATATGCCGAATTATTAAAAAAAGATATTGTGTTTCAATGGACGTGCGATCTCGACTTATCGACTCGGCACGTCTACGCCCTTCTTTCTGTCTTAAATAATTTAGTCGCCAATGCGGTAGAGGCAATCCCCTTATCCGGATGGATTCAGCTTCGCGCTGAACTGGATGGTGAGGATCTCGTCTTTACCGTCACCGATTCCGGCCCTGGAATCCCGGAAGACGAACGCGATTGGGTGTTTCAGCTTGGATTTACAACGAAATATGATGAGCACGGCAATCCGTCTACTGGCATTGGGCTGACGCACGCAAAAGAAATTGTTCATAGTTTCAACGGAAAAATCGCATTAACAACCGATGAACACGGTCGGACGCAGTTTCAAATCAACATTCCTAGTAAACAACTATGAGGAGAGGATGCCATGCGCTTTTTTCTCATTGAAGATGACGCAGTTGTAAGAAAAATGTTAGAAAAAATCATTCATGAAAGCGGACTTGGAGAAGTTGTGGGGCAAGCAGAAGACGGGCTGCACGTATCGATTGACCAGTTGTATGCTGTCGATGTCGTCCTTATCGATTTACTTATGCCTGGGCTTGACGGCATTCAAACGATGAAAAAGTTGCGCGTGCAAGGGTTTACGGGTCCGTTTGTCATGATTTCTCAAGTAGAAAATAAAGAAATGATTGGGCAAGCGTATCTGCACGGCATCGATACGTACATTCATAAGCCGATTAACCGTTACGAAGTCATTTCCGTTTTAAGACGGGTCGCCGACTACCTTTCTGTCGCTTCATCGCTTGACTCGATCCGCCGCCTCGTGCAAACGTTAGAAAAAGCAAAGCAGCCAATAGCCGCCAGCCATGAAACGACGATCGAACAGAAGGCACAGCAGCTTCTTCTTACGTTAGGCATCGCTGGCGAATCAGGAGCGTCCGATTTATTAGCCATTATGCGCTGGCTTTCGGAACAAGAGCAACAAGGACGAGCAATTCACGACTTGCCGCCATTGAAAGAGCTATATGCCAAAATCGTGCAACGGATGTATAAAGAGGAATCTCTCGTTCAAAAAGAAATACGTGCGATGGAACAGCGCATTCGCCGCATGGTATTACAAGCGTTTACCCATTTGTCGTCGCTCGGGCTAGCCGACTACACGAATCCGACATTTGAACATTTCGCCCCGCGTTTGTTTGACTTTGAAGAAATTCGCCTGCGCATGCAAGAATTAGAAGCTGGCGAAAAAGCAACTAGATGCCGAATTAACGTAAAAAAATTTTTAGCGGCTTTTTATATGGAAATAAAAGGAGCATAGCAAATATCTATGCTCCTACCCATAGCTTTACATAATATTTCTTCTGTTAACATTAACTATTTATGACTAACCGCCATTTGAATGCCAATCCATCCTAACAACAGCGCTTTCGCCACATGAATCCGTTTAGCAATTCGTTCGTTTTTTAGTAGCGCTTGGCGAAATGCTGCTGAGAAGATGCTGACGACCGTAAAAATAACGAGCGCTTGAACGAGGAAAATTACCCCGAGCACAAACATTTGCCCGCTTGTATGCCCTAATGACGGATTGACAAACTGCGGCAGTAACGCTAGAAAAAATAGCGACACTTTCGGGTTTAACAAGTTCATCAAAATCCCTTTTTTATAGAGAGCGGTATAAGCTAGCGGTTTCTCGTCCCCAACAACAAATCCCTCTTCTTTTTCCTTCCACGACTGCCATGCCAAATAGAGCAAATACGCCGCACCCGCATATTTCACAAGCGAAAAGGCGAACGCGGACTGGTAAATAAGCGCAGATACGCCAAGCACTGCAGCAGTAATATGAACAATCAACCCCGTGCAAAGCCCAAGCGCTGTCGCAATGCCTGCTTGTTTATTTTGCGAAATGCTTTGCGCAATCACAAATAAAATGTCGGGTCCTGGCATAAGCGTCAATAACACCGCTACCCCTAAAAAAGACAACATAAGCTCCCAATCCATGTTCATCCTTCCTTTCTATAATTTCGTGCGAATATTCCACAATTCTGGGAAAAAGCGATGGTCAAGCACTTTTTTCAAATATGTGACACCAGATGAACCGCCGGTGCCCGTTTTATGCCCGATGATGCGTTCAACCGTTTTCATATGGCGGAAGCGCCATTGTTGTAGCCAATCTTCGATATCAATTAGCTTTTCTGCCAATTGGTATAGCTCCCAATATTGGTCAACGTTTTGATAAACCGCAAGCCATGCCGCCTCCACTGTCGGATCCTCTTGGTATGGCTCTGAATAGTCGCGGGCAAGCAAGGCAGGATTAATCGGGAACCCCGCACGTGCTAACGCCTTTAATGCCACATCGTAAATGCTTGGTGCATAAAGGGCTCGTTTCAATTCTTCGTGTAGGGCAGGATCTTTTTCATAAATTTTGACAATATAATCCGTTTTATAGCCGAGCGCAAATTCAATCATGCGATATTGGTACGATTGAAACCCTGACGCTTGCCCGAGCCGGTCGCGAAACTCCATATATTCTGATGGAGTCAACGTCGATAACACATCCCACGCATGAATAATTTGCGACTGAATTTTCGACACACGCGCAAGCATTTTAAACGCTGGATCCATGTCGTTTCGTTCAATCGCCTCAATTGCCGCGCGCAGTTCGTGCAAAATCAGCTTCATCCACAGTTCGCTCACTTGGTGGATAATAATAAACAACATTTCGTCATGATGGTCGGAAAGGCGTTTTTGGCTTGATAACAACGCATCCAGCTGCAAATAATCGCCATATGTCATTTTATTTAAAAAATCGGTATGAATGCCTTTTTCTGAGGCGAATTTTTGATTGCGCTCTTTGTTCATTTCCTACTCCCCCATTCGTTTAATGACCGCACGCACCGGACTTCCATCTGCATCTTTTAGCGGAAGCGGAAGCGCAATAAGCTCATAGTCGCCGCACTCGACATGATCAAGCATGACGTTTTCTAAAATATGCACCCCGTTTTTCGCAAGCGAGTGATGGGTTGCTAGGTCTTTGCTGTCGAGCGGGTCGACCGATGGCATGTCAACCCCAAGCAATACAACCCCCTTTTCTTTGAGAAACGGACCAAGGTCGGGCGAAAGTGCCGGAATCTTCTCCGGGAATCTATTAGGACAATTCGGCAGGCTCGTTTTTAATAGAAGCCTTTTAACACCGGAAAGATCGAACGCTCGCAATGTTTCGCTATTAATGATGTCAACCGATGACACGTCAATGATGCGCGCTGGGCCGATAAACACATCAAGCGGCAAGTCGATTATTTTCGCCCCTTCATCGTCGAAATGAAACGGCGCATCGACGTGTGTCCCAATATGAACGCTTGTTGTGATTTTTCCGACATTCACCGAGCCCGTTTCTGCTTTCGTCCATGATGTTTCATACGTAAACGGCGTATCGCCCGGCCAATGGGCGATAGTGTTGGACAGCGGCTGGGAAATATCGATCCATTGTTTCATGCGACCACTTCCCGTTCGTTAGAAAATTTTTTATGACGCCCTTCTCTCATCATTTGCTTTAAAATTTGCACCGTCTGCCATACGTCTTCGAACGTATTGTACAACGCGACCGGCGCTAAACGGATGCCGTTTGGCTTGCGGAAATCCGGTATCACTCCTTCTGCTTTCAACGCTTTGCAAATTCTTGCTGCTTCCGGATGCTCTAAATACACATGTCCGCCTCTTTGGGCATCATCGGTTGGATTGCCGATCGTAAATCCGTATCCCGCTAGTTCGTGCTCTACTAATTCCATCATATAGCGGGTCAACGCTAGCGATTTTTGGCGGATTTTTTCAATGCCGACTTCGCAAAACAGCGAAAGCGAACCAATGAGCGGCGCGGTGCTTAAAATGTGCGGCGTGCCGATTTGAAACGCCCCTGCGTGTGCTGCTTGCGTTAGCTCTAGCTCCATATCAAACTGCTTTTCTTTTTTCGAACTGAACCATCCGCTCAATCCAGGCTCACGCCCAAAATGTTTTTCGTTCACGTATAAAGCAGCGACGCTACCCGGCCCAGCGTTTAAGTATTTGTAGTTGCACCAAAACGCAAAATCAACGCCCCAGTCATGAAGGCGATGCGGAATCGCGCCCGCCGAGTGGCATAAATCAAAACCGATGAGGATGCCGCGTTTATGGGCTTCCTCTGTCAACGTTTTCATATCAAGCAGCTGCCCGCTGCGATAAAGAACACTTGGCGACACCATTAGCGCCACCTCATCCGTCATCGCCGCAACGAGGTCAGCTGTTTCGAGCGTACGGCCATCGTTGCTTTTTACTAAAATGAGCTGCTCATTCGGGTCGTATCCTTTTAGCTTCAACTGACTTTTTAACGCATAAATATCGGACGGAAACGTTAATTCGTCGGCAACAATTTTCGTTCGCTTCCCTCTTGGCTCGTAAAACGTAGCGACAAGCTGGTGAAGGTTGACCGTTGTTGAGCCAGTCACAATCACTTCTTCTGGCTTGCCGCCGACAATCGAGGCCATCTTCTCCCCTAACGACTCCGATAAGTAAAACCACGGATCGTTTCCGCTCGTCCAGCCGTCAATGCCATGTGTTTTCCATGCATCCAATATGTCAAGCAGCGCCTGCTCGGCTCGCTTGGAAAGCAAACCAAGGGAGTTGCCGTCTAAGTAAATCGTTCCTTCTTGCAAATAAAACTCCTCTCGATACGGCGCTAGCTCGTCTTGGGCATCGAGCAAGCGCGCATATTGCCGTTCATATCGGGACATATCTTCTTCGCCACCTTTTGTTTTGAATTTTCTTTATTTTTAGTTAAAATAATATAGAGAAACTGACACGATGTCAATGACATAATGTCATGGTTGAAAAGGAAGTGACCGACATGAATCGCCAACAAAAAGCGCAACAAACGCGGCAAAAAATTGTTGCTGCTGCCTACGACGTGTTTTTGCAAAACGGATTTCAAAAAACGACGATTACGCAAATTATAAAGCAGGCAAACATCGGCTA
>NZ_JAILZV010000104.1 GCF_023512315.1 Anoxybacillus sp. | reverse complement strand
CAAAAGCAATGGGAAACCCCACAAACTCCCGAGCCGCCAATCGACGTCGAGGCGCTAAAAGAGCGGTTGAAGCGGTATAAATAACCACCTTAAGCGCAGCTTTTTTGTTCCAAAGGAGCGGGAAATATTGTAAAATGGGAAGAGGTGAAAAGGAGAGGAGAGGATACGATGCCTGTTTACAACAAACTTGTTCGCGACAAAATTCCACAAATCATCGAAGCGGCAGGGAAAACGTTTACGATGCGAACATTAAGCGACGAAGAATACCGCCATGAACTGCGAAAAAAAGCGTTTGAAGAGCTGGAGGAATATGTGAGAGCCAAAGACGATGTGACAGCAATAGAAGAGTTGGCGGATTTGTTGGAGATTATCCATGCGCTTGCCGAATGCCATGGGGCAACGATCGAGCAAGTTGAGGCGGTTCGCGCGGAAAAAGCGGAAAAGCGGGGAGGTTTTCAAGAAAAGATCTTTTTGATCGAGGTACACGATGAGTAAAGTCGAGTTTGTCAAAAGCCATTTGATCGGAAAACTAAAAGAACATATCGAAACATCATCCACGATTTATATATTAACGTCGTTTGTGATGAAATCGGGCGTGGAAGTCATCAAAGAACCGTTAAAGCAAGCAGCGGAACGGGGAGCCGATATTAAAATTTGCGCTGGCGATTATTTGTATGTCACGCAGCCGGAGGCATTGCGAGCATTGCTAGCAATCCATCCGAATATTGAAATTCGCTTATGGAAAAGCAACGGCGTTTCTTTCCATCCGAAAGCATATTTGTTTGAAGATAAAAACGACGGCTATTTTATTATCGGTTCGTCCAACTTATCGCGCTCCGCATTAACGAGCGGCATCGAATGGAACATCGGGCTGCATAAGTGTGTCGAAGAAAACGTCTTTGCCGAAGTAATGAGCGAGTTTTTCACGCTTTTTTACGCCGAGCAAACGGTGCAAGTGAACGAGGAAACATTAAAAGAATATGAAAAGCAATACGCTGATTATCATCAGCGTCATTCGAATCTCGTGCGGCAGTGGGAGCAGTTGGAAGAAGTAGAGTTGATGCTTCCGGCGGAAGTGCCAGCTTTAGAAGAAGCGGAAGTCGTTTATGATCCAACCGTTTCATATGGAGCGATTCAGCCGCGTTTTGCGCAAGTGGAAGCGCTCGCCCAATTGGAAGCAACATATGCCGAAGGATACGATCGGGCAATGGTCGTCATGGCGACCGGTCTTGGCAAAACGTATTTGGCTGCCTTTTTTGCCCGCAATTTTCATAGAGTGCTATTTATCGCCCATCGCGAAGAAATTTTACATCAGGCAAAACGCTCGTTTGCGCAAGTACTTTCGGATAAGACGTTCGGTATTTACGACGGCAAAGGGAAAGAAGGACAAGCCGATGTCGTGTTTGCGTCGATTTTTACGTTAAGCATGAAAAAACATTTAGAAATATTTGCGAAAGACGCGTTTGATCTTATCGTTATTGATGAATTTCATCATGCCGCTGCGAAGTCATATGAACGGGTGCTTGCTTATTTCCAGCCGAAGTTTTTACTTGGCATTACCGCTACGCCTGACCGTAATGACTATAAAGACGTATATGCTATCTGCGATGGGAATGTGGCGTACCGCATCGATTTTATCGAAGCGGTGCAGCGCGGGTGGCTTGCGCCGTTCCGTTATTATGGGGTGTATGACGATACCGACTATACGAAAATCGCCTGGCGTGGCAATCGCTACGATGAAGAACAATTATTGCAAGCGCAGCTGCGGACGGAAATGGCGGAAAATATTTTGCGAGCTTGGGAGAAACATAAGCAAACGAAAACGCTCGTGTTTTGTTCATCGATTCGCCAAGCGGATTTTTTAGCAAATTATTTTAACGAACAAGGCTACCGTACGGTGAGCTTGCATTCGAAACAAGTACATATTACGCGCACGGAAGCGATTGCGCTGCTTGAAAAAGGCGAATTAGATGCGATTTTCACCGTCGATTTATTTAACGAAGGGGTAGATATTCCGGCGGTCGATACGTTATTATTCGTTCGCCCGACAGAGTCATTGACGATTTTCACCCAACAAGTCGGTCGCGGCTTGCGTCTTCATCCGGCAAAACAATATTGCGTCATTATTGACTTAATCGGAAATTACCGCAATGCCGATGTGAAACTTTCGCTTTTTGACACGAAGCGAGGGGAAACGAACAAGAAAAGAGAAAAGCTACTTCCAACTGTGCCGGAACAATGCGATATTGTCCTTGATGTGCGTGTCATTGACTTGCTAGAAGAAATGAGGCGGAAACGTCAGCCGCGCCGAGAAAAACTATTGCACGATTACCAAGAACTGAAGCAAGAGCTCGGCCACCGCCCGACGTATTTGGAGCTCCATTTGCACGGGCGAAGCGAAGCAAAAGAATACAGGGACGAGTTTAAATCGTACGTCGGGTTTCTTTATTGGGCGGAGGAATTGTCCGAGCGGGAAAAAGAAGTATTTTTGAAATACGAAGCCTGGCTTATCGAGGTCGAGCGAACAACGATGACAAAAAGTTACAAAATGGTCGTCTTGCAGGCGATGCTCAACCGCGGACCGTCGCACTGGCATTTGCCAATGACACCAACCGAAGCCGCCCCATTTTTCCATCAATATTTGACGGAAAAAGAATACCGAAAGCGCATCGACTTCTCCGATGGGGAAACGAAGCGTTTATGGCAATACGACGAACAAAAAGTCGCCAAACTCATTGCCAAAATGCCGATGACCAAATGGAGCGGCAGTTCCAACGGGCTTATTTCGTTTGAAAATAATGTCTTCTCGCTCAACTTCTCCATCGCACCAGCGGACGAAGCAACTTTGTACCAATGGACGCAGGAGATTTGTGAATATCGGTTGCATGTGTATTTTGAGAGGAGGAGTGGAGGGAAGCGATAACGTGGAAAAAGGGGGAGATGGAGCGCTTATGCTTTTCGTTTATAAAAGACTGCGCTGTCCGATTTGTTCGAGGCAATTCCAACGCCTAGACAAAGTCGTACTCGACATTATTAACACCGTCATCCATCGCGAATGCTATGAAACGACCCAGAGCCCACTTCTTCCAGTAAAGGACGAAGGCACTTTTCGAAAACTAGTGGCGACGTATGAGTTTTTTTGGGATGATTAATAAATTCAGCTTTTAATACTGGCAGCAACTAATAGAATCGAAACTTGTCCATTTCCTAACGATGTGATAGTCTATTCATGAGACATGCACCTCCTTGTGCTAATGATTGGTTAACATATTTGTCCAAACCAATGAGCAAGGGGCATGTCTTCTTTATTTGATTCATTTTCCGTGAAGAACATTGGTTCTTGAGCGATAATTTGAATGAGGCGGAGAATTTGCGCCTAGATGTTTTTCTAATCAGATGAAGGAGATTATTCGTTCTGTTTTCCATTTCGAACAGCAATATTTTTTAGTAGTGGAGGTTTTGGAAAAGTGGTAAAAATACAAGAACGCGGTCGTGGCAAGTTTAAGCCAGCGCAAAATTATGATGTCAATGAAGTGAGGAATATTTTATTAGAAAAGATTGCGGAGGAAATGCAGCTAAATACAGACGAACCTGACACATATGATGCTAAAGATTTACATTATAAAGAGGATAAAGCGAACATCGTATCTTTATTTTGTGGTGCCGGTGGGCTGGATTTAGGTGTGGAATTAGCAGGGCTTGATTGTGTCTTAGGAGAAGAAGTGACGGACGTAGCTCTGAAAAACAAAGAACATTTTAACTCTATAAGGGAAAAAGGAATTTTTCATCATGTATATTCTAATGACTTTTTTAAAGAAGCATTAGAAACGTACAGAAACAATTTTCCTCATACAGTATATATCCATAATAGCGACATAAAAAAGATTAAGGAATTTCCAAAAGGCGACGTCGTACTAGGGGGATTCCCTTGTCCAGGGTTTAGCGAAGCTGGACCGCGGTTAGTTGATGACCCACGGAATTTTCTTTATGTTCATTTTATCCGTTGTTTAATGCAAGTACGACCGAAATTCTTTATTGCGGAAAACGTAAAAGGTATGTTAACTTTAGGAAAAGGAGAAGTATTTCGTCAAATTAAGCAAGATTTCGAAGCTGCTGGGTATCGCGTATATCATAAACTCGTTGATGCAAGAGATTACGGCGTTCCCCAAATTCGCGAACGGGTATTTTTAGTAGGTGTACGAGAAGATATAGATTTTGTATATCAATTTCCTGAGCCGACGCATGGAGATGGGCTATTTTTAAAGCCTTATGTTACGTTACGAGAGGCAATAGGGGATTTAGAAGAAAATCCAGGAGATTATTATACTGGCTCGTACTCCACTATCTATATGAGCAGAAATAGAAAAAAAGGTTGGGAGGAACAAAGTTTTACTATTCAAGCCTCTGGGAGACAAGCACCTATCCATCCAAGTGGGGAGCCTATGAAAAAGGTTGATAAGGATAAATGGATTTTTGCTGATGGAGAAGAAAACAATCGTAGGTTGTCTGTGAAAGAAATCGCGAGAATCCAAACGTTTCCTGATTGGTATGAGTTTAGTGATGGTGGAAATTCAAAAATATCAAAAAATGGACGATTAGATAAAATTTATAAACAAATCGGAAATGCAGTCCCAGTACAATTAGCGAGAGCGATAGCGCGACCTATTGCAAAATGGTTTTATGAAAGCAAGCAAGAAGGAGAATAAGCTTATGGAAAAATACGTACCGGCAACGAATGTTTTAGTTGCTTTAGATAACATCCTAAGTCGGAAACAAAAAAATTTACCGACAGTTATTGACCATAAAAACAATAACAGGGTAAATAGCGCTGGTGATTTATTAGAATATTACGTAAAAGATGCTTTTTGTGGAAGTAGCGCAGATTTAAAAATGACTGATGAGAAATTGAAACAATACCAGAAAGTATTTAGTTATTTAGGAAATTCTAATAACCCGCCTGACTTCATTGTCAGGCATGGGGTAGCGGTTGAGGTAAAGAAAATTGAAGGGAAAAATGCGAACGGGATTGCATTAAATAGCTCTTTTCCAAAGGACTACTTGTATCACGATGATATAAGGATTAAACAGGAATGCCGAGATTGTGAAAACGAATACGGTGGCTGGACAAAAAAAGATATGATTTATGCAGTAGGAAATGTGGAAAAAACCCACCTTCATAGCCTTTGGTTTGTATATGGAGATTGCTATGCTGCTGATAAATCCACTTATGAAAGAATTGCTGCAACTATTAAAGAAGGTGTTTCGGCAATTAGCGGGGTGGAATTTGGGGAAACAAAGGAGCTTGGTCGTGTAAATAGAGTGGATCCCTTAGGGATTACGTATCTTCGAATAAGGGGAATGTGGGGGATAGAGCATCCTGCTGCAGTATACCGAACAATAGCCGATTCAAGTGCAAATGGAACTCAAGTGTATATTTTAATGAAAGAGGAAACTCATGAAAAAATCGGCAACAAACCTAACTTTGAAAAATTCATACAGCAAGGGATTCTAAAAATACAAAAAGTACAAATTCCAAACCCAAATAACCCAGCGAAAAACTTAAATGCAGTTTTATATGCAGCAACATTATAAAAGTTCATAAGTACAGTATAAAAGTTCATAAGTACAGTATGTGTAGTCCATGATGGAGGCGGCATATTTTTTAGAGTATTGAAATTTTTAGCATGATTTCTGTAGCTTTACATGGAATCTTTGCGTACACGATTTCTCTTAAAAAAATAGCAATAATCAGAAACATTCGTATGAAGCGAAAATATCATGTACGCTATTCCATGTAAAGTGCATGTTTCTGACTGGAATAATCAACACGTCTTAAATTGAGACTGATTAAGAGGTGTAAAATGGCTAAGTTGGATCGGAGAAGAATTAACTTTGTAAAAAGTTTACCCATAGATGTAAGAGAGCAAGTCCTGTACTACTTTTTAAAAGAAGGTTTTAGTACCCGTAAAATTGAGCAATTGATAGATACGCTTAATGAGGAAGATGGATGGCAAGCATAGTCTGTTATTCATTTTTATGGATTTGATGGGAGCAGCAAAGCAAAATATCCTATGTTGACCTTAAAAAAGCTCAAGGACAGCATATCAAGTGTTAATGTAGAAGAATTAGAAGAACTTCATTTATCGGACAGTGATGACAATGAAATTTCCCCGAAAGTTGTTTTTACCGAAAATGACGGTAAGGATATTTTTTATACAATAAAAGCGCGCCAAGGGCAGTATAAATTGCGTAAAGTATTACTGCAAAATTATAATTCAAAATGTGCTATGTGCAACATTAATACTCCTAAACTATTAGTAACAAGCCACATTAAACGGTGGTCAGAATCATCTGCGGACGAAAGAATAAATCCATCAAATAGTATACTTTTTTGTAAATTGCATGATAGCCTTTTTGAATACGGTTTTATTAGCTTAACCGACGAATATTATGTTCTTTATTCACCTAGTTTTGATTTTGAAGGACAGGGAATATCAAAAAACATTACATTTAAAGTACCTAAAAAAGATCGTCCTTCTAGTGTGTTCTTAAGAGAGCATAGGAGGAAGCATGGTTACGAATAAATGTTCTTGTTTTACAATTATCCTGTACCAAGGTTGTTCCCTATCCAAAATAAGGAATTATTTTCCGGTGAAAATGAGTATATGCAACGCCTTTATAGTGTTTGTTGCTTGTCAAACTACGAAATCAGTTATGATTAGGTGAGATTCTGCGTTTGTAATACTATCTATCCTGAAAATACCCAAATTCCAAAATGTATAAACTTAAAATATTCGACAAAAAGGTATTTTCATCCTTCCGATGGCGCCGAATTTTTTCGGCATGGGCGTCTATATAAATGCACTTTAGAAGGTTAATCTTCGTATAGCCTTTTCTTATTTTGGTCATACTGCTCCTAAGAACCTGATCGGAAAAAGAGGGGATGCAAAATGAAACAATTGAAAATTACGAATGATCGGATGGACACCACAGAAACTTCGCAAAAAGGAACGGATGATAAAGAACTTCTCCTTACGTCAACGCGTCATGGGAGTTCGGCTCGTGATGGAAGGATGCCTTGAAAAAGATGTCGCTTCGATGGTGAACTTATGCGGACAAACAAGCCCTCTTTGAACAAGAGATAGAATTCATAAAAAATTAGTGGCTTCCTATACGCTTCTTTTCTATGTCGATGAAACCCATGTTAGGTCGGTATCAAGTATTACGTGCGATTTGGTCGGAGGTAGGAAAACAAGTGCCTGCGTATGGTCATCGCGCTCAAGTTTCCGTCTTTGGTGCGGTGAACGTTCACAATGACGAAACCGTTTTGCATCGTGCACCATCTGCCGCTGCCATGACGTTTTTAGACTTCTTACGTATCTTAGCCAATCGGTATCAGGAGAAGTTCATCGCATTGGTGCTCGACAATGCGCGTGTTCACCATGCCAAGATGGTGAAAGCCTATTTAAGCCAAGAAGGTCATGTGTTTCATTTTACCTTTTTGCCACCGTATTCCTCACAACTCAATCCCATCGAGCGGTTGTGGAAATGGCTAAAGGATACGGTGATTGCGAATGTGTTTCATAAAGATCAAAACGACATTGACCACGTCATTACCCGATTTGCAGATTACATCTCTAAACACTAGAACGAAGTCCTACAACGCTTGGGGTGCAGCGTGAAGCAGAGGTTAATTTTCTATAGGTGAGGTGTAAAGTTATGTATACGATCAATGATATATTTCTTGGAGAGCCTGATGGTAAAAAAGAAGCTGCTTACAATTCAGATTTTGAAAACTTCTTTTTTGACTACAATAACTTATATTTGGAATCAATGAAACAAAAAGTATTTATTATTCTTGGGAGAAAAGGAACAGGAAAGTCAATACTTGGGGAATTTATTAAAAAGAAGTCTAATGAAGATCCTAAATGGTTTTGTCATTTAATTTCTTATAAGGATTTTCAGTTTCATGCATTGATACAACTTGAAAATGGTGATATTAGACCTAATGAATACATTTCTATATGGGAATGGGTATTACTTATTGAATTAGCTAAGTTATGTCTAGAAAATAAAAAATTAGAATCATATGATGAATATGAAAAGTTGAGGGTCTTTTTTAGTGAAAATAATTTTTCTATGGATTTAAACACTTTAAAAATTATTGAAATTACAAAGCAAAGAAATATATCAGGGAATGTTTTGAAAATTGTGCAAGGTGAGAAAAACTATATTGTTAAAAGTGAGAGGGGAAATTACCTGAATTATATTGAGGATTTAAGGAATGTTGTAATTAAGTTATTAAAACTTTCTGGAGCAAAATATACTTTGATCTGTGATGAATTATATACATGCACTTTAAGATGATGACTTCTGTATGAACGCCTTCTTCCATGGTTATACTGCTCCTAAATACCCACGTATAAAAGGAGCGGAAATGACATGAAACGTCTTAAAATTACGAATGATCACGGTTGGACACCTCGAAAACTTCGGAAACAAGAACGGAAAATCAAAGATGCTTCTCTTCGTGTTCGGGTGACTGCCGTTCGTCTTGTCATGGAAGGATTTCTTGGAAAAGATGTCGCAAAAATGGTTAATCTATGCCGCCAATCGGTTGCCCTCTACGTCGCACGCTTTAATGAAGGAGGGCTCGATCATTTACTCGATCGTCGCTTACCACCTGGTCGCGTGCCATTTCTTACAGAAGAACAACAACAAGAACTGAGACAACTCGTCTTAACCACCACCCCTGTGGAGGTCGGCTGGGGCATTTCTTCGTCATGGAACACACGTATATTACAATCTTACATCCAACAAACCTATGGCGTTTCGATGTCACGGGAAGGCATTCGCAAATTATTGCATCGTCTTCGCTTGTCATGGACACGCCCGACCTATAAGCTCGTCAAAGGTGATCCAGTGCTTCAAGCAGCCTTTGAAAAAGAACTCGAGTTTATAAAAAAAAACTAATCACGGAAGAAATCGTTCTTCTTCATGTGGATGAGACGCATGTTCGCGCCTATCAAGCGCTTCGTACGACATGGGCAGAAGTAGGGAATCAAAAACAAGTGCCAAGCTACGGTCACCACGCCCACGTGTCCATTTTTGGTGCCGTCGACGCGCAACAAGGCGGTGTCGTGTTTCATCGTGCATCATCCGCCAATGCCGAAACGTTCCTCGACTTCTTGCGCCTGTTGAAAGAGAAATATTCCGATCGATTCATCGTGCTTGTGTTGGACAATGCGCGTATTCATCATGCCAACATGGTGCAAGCTTTCCTTCAAAGCGAAGAAGGCGGTGCGTTTCATTTTATTTTTCTCCCGCCGTATTCGCCTCATTTGAATCCGATTGAACGGTTATGGAAGTGGCTGAAAGACGAAGTCATCGCCAACGTCCTGCATAAAGATCAAAAGGACATCGCCCAGTCGATTACTCGGTTTGAACAACATGTCTTACAGCACCCAGATGAGGTGTTACGTCGCATCGGGTGTGCTGTGTGAACCAGAGGTTAAAATGTCAATTTGGATGTATATAGACATATACTCTAATGTAAAAGGAGGGACGAAAGAGGTGGGAGAAAAAATACGCTTGCCACACGCTCTTTTCTCAAGTGAACAATTGCTATTTCATATGATGGATCAATTGTTCGATATCGTTTTTTTAATGAAAGTCGAAAAAGGACCGCGGTTTCGTTACGTGCGCGTTAGTCCGACAGCCCTCCATTTAGCGAATTTACGCGAAGAAGATATAGGAAAATATATTGAAGATGTGTATGATGAACATGTCGCAAATCATTTAAACTTTCAATATATAAGAGCATGCAAAACAAAGTCGCTCGTCACTTTTCGCGATCGAATGAACGTAAAAGATGACATCCGTTTTGCGGAATCTACGTTAATTCCTCTTTTGAACGAAAAAAATGAAGTATCATATATCGTCGCATGTACGCGTGAAATTACCGATATGCTAAAAAAAGAAGAACAGCTAGAAGAAGCACAACAACTAATTGACTCTTTATTTACCCACTCGCAAGAAGCTTTTATTTTATTTGATTTATTCGGGCATATTATTCGCGTCAACGAAGAAACAAAACGTTTATTTGGACTGCAACAAAAAGACATTGTCGGGAAAACACTTTTCGACATTATTCCTGTATCACTAGTGTTGCATAAATATTGTCTTAATTTT
>NZ_JAILZV010000103.1 GCF_023512315.1 Anoxybacillus sp. | reverse complement strand
ACCGCTTGCCGACTACGGCAGAAAAGCTAGGAATAGAGCGATGTCAACTGGTTTTTAATGGTTAATCAACACGCCTGATAGCATGCCCTAGTTGTTTATACGAACGAGCCGTTTGTTTTGTTTCATCGTCTTGAGCGAGGAAACCCCCACTTCAAACGTTCATTAAGTGGGGGTAGTTGACGCGAATAGGACAACAGATAGAAAGAATATGTTGATAAAAAAGGAGCTGAAAAAGATGAGAACGATTGATTGGCAAATGGTGGCGTTTGTTGGGATGACGTTATTACAAGAATATTGGTGCTATTTCCGCCTCCCGCGCGTCTATTACTGGCACGTTACGGAAAATAACCGAAATAAAGCAGCTTGAAAGAAGGTGAGTTCATGTATTACACTCCTCCGTCCACGGGAACGATCGCTGTTACCGGCCAAGGGACTCTGCGCGTAAAGCCGGATACAGTCATTATTACAATTGGCATTCGCACCGAGCATACGAGCGCTTTAGAGGCACTTACAGAAAACGCCACACGCGCAAATGCGATGCTAAAAGCACTGAGAGAAATTGGCGTTGCCCATGAAGACATCGAAACATCTTCGTTTTCCATCTACCCAAAATATACATACACAAACCAAACTCCTATTCTCGCAGGGTACGAAGTAGAGCATATGTTTGACATGACAGTGAAAGATGTAAAAAAAGTTGGCATGATGTACGAAACGGCCGTTGCTAACGGCGCAAACATTGCTCGTCAACTGCAGTTCAAGCTAGCGAACGAACAGCCGTATTATCAACAAGCCCTCGCCCTCGCTGTTAAAAACGCTCAAGAAAAAGCACGTGTGCTTGCCCGCACCTTACAGCTGCCGCTACATGACGTTCCAATTGAAATAAAAGAAAACCACCCTTCCCCTCTTTTACCGCGAGCAATGGTACTTGCAGACGGAGCAGCACCGCCAATCCAAGCGCAAGAAGTTGTCATTAGCGCGACCGTTTATGCCATTTTTTCCTATTAAAAAGGTGTCCCCCTCGGACACCTTTTTAAAATTTCACTTCCCGCAGCCGCTTTCCACCGAATAAAATGACCGTTTTCGTTCGCTTCTTTTCGTTTTCGATTAGTACTACCTCATACATCCCTGGCAAGTACGGACCATATTTTTTCACAAACGGTTCTTTCGTCGCTTCTCCCTCCACTTTTTCACCGTTCACAAAAACAGTCGTGTCGGCTTCTGTGCGAATGACAAACGAATAAAGGGCGGGTTCAAATACGTATTGGTCAAACAAGAAAAATTGTGTTTCGTATACCGCCATCGTAAAAATCGGTGGAACGGATGTTAACCCCTTTATGTATACGTGCTTCGTTTCTTTTTGCTTTTCTAAATCGCGATGAAGCACTTCGTAACCTTTTGGGTGTTTGTCTAAATATAATAGTAGTGGTGCTAAAGTTTTTTCGTTAATTGGTCTTGTGCTGTGAATCGATGTTTTTAACGCATTCCAATCTTTTTCATGGAGCGCTTGTTCAAAGTTTCGGATCGCCACTTCTTTCCCCATCTCGTTTTTCAATATTCCGTAGCCTTTTATGATCGTAACACTAACGATAAAAAGAAGAAGCAGAACAAACACCGTCCAGCCGACCCGCTTTATGTTGCGCTGTTTCGCCTTTCTCCGCTCATCAACGCGCGTCGTCGGCAGCAACTGTTTTTCGTCTGCCATCTCATTCTCTCCCCCCTCTTCCGTCTTCCTTTTCTTATTCATACGTATGACAGAAGAAGGGAAAATATGTTAATTAATTAACAATCGAAAGAGCTTACAGTATACGAACAAGCGTACCAATGTGCTGTTCGTTTCGAAACGGTGCGCTTCCACCCTCTTTTTTCTAATTCCCTTCCGACAAACCGATGAAACCAACCGTGTCCAACAACAACAACCGTACCATATTTTTCAGCGTACTGTATCAGTAAATCGCATGCTTTTTTCGCACGGATGATAGCCTGTTGTCTCGATTCGACACCTCGTGCGTATCCTAAAAACCAGCAGAGCCGCGCAAAAATAAGCCATAGTTGTACTGGCAACCGCAGAAAATGAAGGTGCAAAAACGGAATAGGTGTATCTACTTCACGAAACAATTCATTTTCCTCGACAAGACACGCCGGCAAAAGCCGCTGCGCAGAACAGAGTGCGCGTGGCAGCGGGCTTGTAATCACGATATTTGCTTGCTTTATTCTTTGTAACGTCCGTTCTGGAATCGGGTCGACAACAGAGATGCCATGTGCATCATACGCCGCAACCCACTGAGCAAACTGAGCGGGAGTGAGCCATCCCCTCTTTTGCCATGCCGACTTTCCATGTCGAATCAAAATAATTTCCATCCATCTCCCCCACTTACACACTTTTTTGCTTCGATGTGCCGCTTTTTTTCAACGATATAAAACGGTGCTTATACATTGTTTATACTAGTTTTTCTCATAAATAGCTATAGGGATATTTTTCGAAAAATTTATATTATAAAAATATTCTGTATTTTAAAAATAAAACTTCTTTTCATTTTTATTTAATTTTTTTAATAAAAAATTAATTTATTCCAAAATAGATATTTATCTTTATAAAACATTATTTATATGTCTAATTTTTATATATAAAGATAATAAAATATCATTATTTTTCCATAAAATAAAAAAAATTCTTCCTTATTTCCTTTTTGTAACATTGACGTTTATTAATAATTTTCAGATAATAGCATCGCAGCAATTATTATTTTAGCAATAATAATTTAAGGAGGTTCATACATGGAACTATTAAGTCAAATTGTCGGTTCTATTAACAACGTGCTGTGGTCCTATGTATTAATCGCATTGCTATTAGGACTCGGCGTCTACTTCACGATTGGAACAAAATTTGTTCAAATCCGCCATTTAGGCGAAATGTTCCGCGTCTTAAAAGAAAAAGCGCCTGGATCATCGAACGGGGAAAAAGAAATTTCTTCTCTTCAAGCGTTTTTCATCGGTGCGGCAACACGAATTGGTACTGGTAACGTCGCTGGGGTAGCAATGGCAATCGCCATCGGAGGTCCTGGTGCCGTATTTTGGATGTGGCTTGTTGCCGTATTAGGTGGCGCAAGTGCGTTTGTTGAAAGTACATTAGCGCAAATTTTCAAAGTAAAAGACAAGGTTGGATTTAAAGGCGGCCCTGGCTATTACATGGAAAAACAATTAGGTGCCCGCTGGATGAGTGCCATTTTCGCTATTACAATCATTTTAAGCTTTGGTCTTATTTTTAACGCCGTACAAAGCAACACCATCGCAGCAGCATTTAAAAATTCGTTCCATTTCAACTTACATGTAACCGCTATCCTACTTGTTGTTTTAACTGCTGCTATCATTTTCGGTGGGGTTACACGTATCGCAAACTTCTCGTCATTTATCGTGCCAATCATGGCTGGGTTCTATATTTTGCTTGCGTTATACGTCATGGTAACAAACATTACAGAAATTCCTGCGATGTTAGCGTTAATTTTTAAAAGCGCTTTCGGGCTTGAGCAAGCAGTCGGCGGTGGAATCGGCGCTGCCATCATGATGGGAGTCAAGCGCGGATTGTTCTCGAACGAAGCTGGTATGGGTAGTGCGCCAAACGCAGCGGCAACAGCTACTGTTTCTCACCCTGTAAAACAAGGATTCATCCAAGCGTTAGGCGTCTTTTTCGATACGTTAGTCGTATGTAGTGCAACAGCGTTTATCATTCTTTTATCAGATGCATCGAAATCAAAATTATTAGGAATTGAATTAACGCAAGCAGCGTTAAGCGAACATTTCGGTTCTTGGGCTGGCATTTTCCTTTCGTTCGCCATCTTTATGTTCGCGTTCAGCTCGATTATCGGTAGCTACTATTACGGAGAAGCAAACATCGGCTTCATCAGCAAAAGCAAAACCGCGCTGTTCATCTATCGTTTACTTGCACTTGGTTTAGTATACTTCGGTGCAGTCGCAAGCATTCAAATCGTTTGGGACTTAGCAGACCTTGCGATGGCGCTAATGACATTAACAAACCTTGTAGCGATCGGTTTACTTGGTCGCATTGCCTTTAAAGCATTAAATAACTACATGGAACAGCGCAAAGCAGGTAAAGACCCTGTCTTCTACGCAGATGATATCGAGGGCTTAAAAGGCGTAGAAGCATGGCCAACTCGTGCACAAGCGAAAAAAGTTGCTTCCGGTGAATAATATATCATAAAAAGGTTGATCCTTTAAAAGGGTCAACCTTTTTTTCATGAAACTGACACATATTTGTGACGGTTTTTTGAACGTTTGTGAATAAATATACATTCTTTCTTCTATTAATAGTATAGTGTGAATAGAATCTTTTTCGAGAATCGAGGGAGTGTTAAAATGATTGTTCATGAGCTAATGAGCATGGAGTCTGTTTTTGCGGAAGAACTAAAAGAAGGGTATCACGTGTTAGTCGGGAAGTATAAAACGGTTGATGTGATTACGGATACGGATTGTGTACAAGAAATTGACTGCGGAACGGAAGAAATTGTGGAAGTCGTATTTGACCCTGGGAACGAATACTCGCTTATTCGTCTTGGTGCCTATACGTTTGAAGAAATGCCATCGCTCGATGAGTTGCAACGGACGATTTTTGCCAACCATTGCGACATTTTTGCAGAAGCGGTCTCAGCGTGAGACCGCTTCTTTTTTTGCTGGCGGCAAATGAACCGCTTTTCCTGTTAATGCTTCCACCGCTTCAAGCAAGCTCTCGTTCACGCTTGGATGCGGATATAGCGGAAACGTAAAATCTTCCTCACGACCTACCATTTCAAGACCGATTGCTCCACTTGAGATTAGTTCCACTGCGCCCGCTCCGATGATATGAACACCGAGCACTATTTCCGTTTTGGCATCACTAATGACTTTCACAAGCCCCTCTTTTTGTCCAACAATGCTTGCATACCCGTTCCCTGTAAGCGGGAACTGGCCGATGCGAACATCTTCGTATTGTTGTTTCGCTTCTTCTTCTGTTAATCCAACCGAGGCAACCGGCGGGGTCGAGTACACAACTGTCGGCAAACATGTCCAGTCAACTTCCGCTGCTTTCCCTGCCATTGTTTCTGCTGCCACTTTTCCTTGCTTAATTGCTTTCACTGCCGACAACGGTCCGCCCGTTACATCCCCTACAGCGAAAATGTGCGGGATAGACGTCTGTGCTTGGCGGTTCACCGCAAGAAATCCCGCGTCCGTTTGGCTTACGTTCAGCCGCTCGATTCCTAATCCCTCGATGTTTGCTTTCCATGAACAAGAGAGAAATAAATGAGAGCCTTCGATAGTGAACCGTTCAGCTTTTGTCGTAAATGTCGCACATACCGCGTGCGCTTCTGGCTGTACGTGCTCTAAACGGCACTGTTTATATAGTTTTATTTTCATTTTTTTCAAAAGGCGCTCCCACTCGCGATTAATCGACGAGTCAAATGGAAAACTTTCACGATCCAATATTATCGTTACGTTCGCCCCGAGCGCTCGAAAACTTGTCGCTACTTCAAGCGCTATATAATCACTTCCATATACAAGCAGCTGCTCTGGCACTTCTTGTACTTCATAGATGGAGTATGCATGGAATACACGGTCATCGCTTACTTCTGGAAGTTCTAGCGACGCGCCCGTTGCAATCACCGCATAGCGAAAGCGGTATACATCAAACGCATCCCCACGTTCCACCCCCATTCGGTCTTCCGTTAAAAAAGAGGCATTCCCTTTCACAAGTTCGATTTTATTTGCCTTGCAAAGCGCTTCTATCCCTTGCCGCAACTGACTAATCACTTTCATTTTATATTGCGTTAGTTTTTCTAAATGAAACGAAACTCCTGTCCATTCGACCCCGATGTCGTTCAGATGGACAAGCTGGTTTAAGCTTTGCGCCGCATGGGCAAACACTTTGGACGGAATGCATCCTTTATTTAAACAAACTCCCCCGACTTCCTCTTTTTCGACAAGCACGACCGACAACCCAAGCTGCGCAGCACGAATAGCCGCATGGTACCCTCCCGGCCCCGCTCCGATGACGACCACATCGCGTTCATGGGCAAGTTCACCGACAACCACGTTATATCAACTCCATCCACATGAGATTCGGATTTTCAATGAATTTAGCAAAATAGTTCGTGAACGCCACCGCTGTTGCCCCGTCCGCGACACGATGGTCAAACGACATTGAGATGTTCATCATCGACCGAATCGCAATCTCATCATTTTCCGTGACGACTGGGCGTTTTTTCGTTTTATGAAACGCGACTAGCGCCACTTCTGGATAATTAATGATCGGCGTCGCCCCAATGCTTCCCCCGAGCGGACCAACGTTGCTAATGGTGAACGTTCCGCCCGTCATGTCAGAAAGCGTCAACGTATTTTCTAGCGCCTTTTTTGTTAGCGCCTTCATTTCTTCGTGAATTTGTCGAAGGGATTTCGTTTCGACATGTTTAATGACAGGAACGACTAACCCTTCTTCCGTATCGACGGCGATGCCAAAATGATGCTCTGTTTGCAGACGAATGCACTCGTTTTCTTCATCAAGCTTCGCGTTAAAAATCGGAAATTGCTTTAGCGCGAGCGAAAGTGCTTTCATGAAAAATGCTGTGGCGGAAATCGTGACACCATGTTTTTTTAGCTGTTCGCGTACCGCTAGCAACTCCGTCACATCGATTTCTTCAAAGTGCGTGCAGTGCGCAATCGTCCTAAGCGATTGCACCATTTTTTTCGCAATTTGCTTGCGGCGGCCGCGAAACGGGACGATTTCCTCATGATTTTCGTTCGTTTTTGCCATCGTCTGCTGAGGCTGCACAGACTTTTCGACCGATGGTTGCAATTGTTGCGCTTTAAGGTAGCGATAGACGTCTTCATCCGTAATGCGTCCTGCCGGTCCTGTACCGTTGACGAGCGCTAAATCCACCCCGTGCTCGCGCGCGATTTTTCTTGTGTATGGGGAGGCAAGAATGCGTTGGTGCCGGGGCGCTTTTGTCGTCTCTTGAATAAAATGGCGTTCTGCTTCTCTCTCGACGACTGCTGCTAGTTGTTCTTTCACTCGTTGTTCGGCCGTTTCCGTGCGCAACGACAACAACGTTGTTCCGACTAGGACTGTTTGCCCTTCCGGAATGAAAATATCGTCTACCGTTCCTTCTGCTGGTGCAGGAATTTCCGCAACCATTTTATCGGTCTGTACTTCGACAAGCGGCTGGTCAACTTTCACCTGTTCCCCTTTTTTCACAAGATAATGAACGATAACCGCTTCCGTCATTCCTTCTCCAATATCGTGAAGTTTCACTTCCACCATTTTTCCCGCCCCCTTAAAACGTCACCGCTTTTTCTATCGCATATAAGACGCGATCCGGTGTCGGCAAATAATGATCTTCTAACGAAAAAAACGGAACCGGAACATCAAACCCTGTCACACGCTCGACAGGCGCTTTCTGGTATAAAAAGCATTCGTCATTAATGAGCGCAATCAAATCATTGGCAACCCCACCGGTCGCATGCGCTTCTTGCACAATCACGGTGCGCCCTGTTTTTTGTACCGACTCGACAATCAACTCTCGGTCAAGTGGATATAGCGTGCGCAAATCAATGACATCGGCATTAATCCCTTTTTTCGCTGCTTCTTCCGCCGCTTTCATTGCCACTGGCACCATTGCACCCCAAGCAATGACCGTCACATCTTCCCCTTCCCGAACCCTTTTTCCTTTGCCGATTTCTATCGTATATTTTCCCTCCGGCACTTCTTCGCGAAAGGCGCGGTAACATCTCATCGGCTCTAAAAATAGCACCGGATCCGGATCTTCAATCGCCGAAATTAATAGTCCTTTCGCATCATACGGGGTCGACGGACACACCACTTTCACGCCTGGCATATGGGTAAATAATGCTTCTGTGCTGTCGGAATGGATTTCTGGAGCGCGCACTCCTGCGCCATAAGGAGCGCGAATGACCATCGGGACAGTAAAGTGCCCGAGCGTTCGTGAACGAATTCTTGCCGCATGTGTCATAATTTGTTCATATGCTGGATAAATAAACCCTAAAAACTGTATTTCAACGACTGGACGAAGCCCGTTTACCGCCATTCCGATCGCGGCACCTGTAAAGCCCGCTTCACTTAACGGAGTGTCGATGACGCGATCTTCGCCAAATTCCGCCTGCAACCCATCAGTCGCACGAAATACCCCACCGTTTTTGCCAACGTCCTCTCCTAGCACTAATACATCTTCCCGCTCCCTCAACATCGTTCGCAGCGCATCTGTAACCGCTTGCACGAGCGTTAACGTATTCGTTTTAACCGTCGTTGTCATGCCCGCTCCCTCCATGATGTATACATTTGTTTTTGTTGCTCAATCGTCCATGTCGGTGTAGCAAATACAAAATCAAACATATCCGCCGGATTCGCTTCTGGAAACTGTTCCATTTCTGCAACTGCCTGCTCGATTTCTGCCTGAACTTTTTCTTGCATCGCCTTTATTTGCTGTTCGTCCCACCAACCGATTTGTTTTAAAAATCGTTCGACGCGCACAATCGGGTCGCGTTCACGTCTTCGTTTGCTTTCTTCCTGGTCGCGATATTTTGTCGGGTCATCCGCGGTCGTGTGTGCCCCGTACCGCCACGTCACCGCCTCAATTAGCGTTGGCCCTTCACCGTTCCGCGCGCGATCAAGCGCCTTTTTTGTTTCGAAATAGACCGCGAAAATGTCGTTGCCGTCGACACGAATCCCTGGAATATCGTACGCCAGCGCTTTTTGGGCGATCGTTTTCGTTTTCATTTGCCTTGTTATCGGCACGGAAATGGCGTATTGGTTGTTTTGGTTAAAGAACACTGCTGGCACATGAAAAACGCTCGCGATGTTGAGCCCTTCATGAAAATCACCTTCCGATGTCGCTCCGTCGCCAAAATAAACAATGACGGCGTTTTTCGTTCCTTTTCGTTTTTCCGCGTATGCCGCGCCCGCCGCATGCGGAAGTTGGGTGGCAATCGGTACGCTAGGAGGAAAAATTTTCTTCCCATCTGGCGGGACGCACCCTTCATTTCTACCTTTCCAATACAATAAAATGCGCACGAGCGAATGACCGAACGTCATCGTCGCCCCGTGGTCACGATATGTTGGAAACAGCCAATCATCGTTCTCTAATGCAAGCGCGCTGCCGACTTGGCTCGCTTCTTGTCCTTCATACGGCGCATACGTCCCAATCCGTCCTTGGCGCTGGAGGCTGACGCATTTTCGGTCAAATGTTCTTGTACGGATGAGATGGTAATACATCGTCATCACGAGCTCTTTCGTCAATTTTTCGCGGTACTCCGGTAATACAACGTTGCCTTCCTCATCAATGATTTGTATGATTGGAAATCGTTCCATTCCATCCCCTTCTTTCGTTGTTAGTTACCACCGAACGTCCCATTTCGGGCGTTTTTTATGGGTGAAAAAATGATTGCGTCGGCTGCGCATTTCAAGCCGTTGTTCACAAAAACGGTTCGCCGCCTCCACCGTCGTGATTTGTTCGTTTTCTGCCTGCCGGTAAATTTCTAAAAGCGTCGTATAAATCGCTTTTGTTTTATTTAATACTCGCTCTTTATTCGGACCATATAGCTCATCCGCTACTTGAATGAGGCCGCCTGCATTCACGATATAATCCGGCGCATATAAAATGCCTTTGTCGCGGAGCCGCTTCCCGTAGCTTCCATCCAACAGCTGATTGTTCGCTGACCCGACAATCGCTTTTACTTTCAACTGTTCGATTGTATCGTTATTGACGACGTTCCCGAACGCACACGGCACAAACACGTCCGCTTCGACCCGATAAATGTCTGCCCCTTCCACGACTTTGACGCTGCCGCCTACTTTTTTCGCATGCGCAACGATTGCCTCGACCGCTGATACGTTAATATCACACACATACAGGTTCGCCCCTTGATTGAGCAGCTGCTCTGCTACTTTATATCCGACTTTGCCAATCCCTTGAAGCGCATACGTTTTGCCCGAGAGCTCGTCGCTTCCCCATAATACATGGCTTGTTGCTTGGAGGCCGTAAATGACGCCTAATGCCGTCGGAACCGATGAATCCCCACTTCCACCATACGCTTCTGGCACACCGACAATGCAGTTCGTTTCCTTCATCGCATGAACGAAATCGTCCGGCGTCGTTCCCATATCGGTTCCTGTATAAAAACGCCCGTTTAGCGACTCGACAAACTGCCCGAATGCACGAAATAGCTCTGGCGTTTTATGCTTCGGGTCGCCGATAATAACCGCTTTGCCGCCGCCGAAATCGACGTCCGCCGCAATGCATTTATATGTCATCCCTTTCGAAAGGCGAAGCACATCGACAAGCGCCGCCTCTACCGTCGGGTATGGCTGCATGCGACACCCCCCTAACGCAGGGCGGTACTGTCAAAAGTTTTAAAGACGTACCCCGATTTTTTGTTGATTTTACGCAATGAATGATAAAAAAAGCTTGCCA
>NZ_JAILZV010000102.1 GCF_023512315.1 Anoxybacillus sp. | reverse complement strand
AGTCTGAATTAGCTCAATGACAATGCGATCACCTAGTGGCTTTAACACGGAAAACAACCTCCTCAAACAATATTTTTCGCCGTACTTATTAGCACTCGTTTCTATCGAGTGCTAACACACTTATAATAATAATGAACTCCATGTGTTTTTGCAAGTAGAAAACACAAAAAAATTGTAAAATTTTATGCCCCTTTGCAGTATGCCTCATTTCCCTCAATCTAAACCTTCCTCTTATCACTGTTTAACGAAAAAATGTGTTACAATACGAGAAACGCCACTACTTTTTTCGTAAAGGAGAATCGCGATTGAAACGGCAATATTGGTATATTATTATCGCCTACATAATCATGCAACTATCTGGCATCCTAGGGGTGCCGCTATTGCGTTTGTTCGACATTGGCGGACAGTCAAGCACAGCTACCGAAGCAGCGTCCGGCTATTGGGCGGTCATTAGTTTTACGTTGACCCTTTTTCTCGTTCTCTTTTGGCTGCGCGACGAGATAAAACAGCGCCACATGCGCAACCACGCTCCACTTTTCATCGCATGGATGTGGGCAATCGGCGGGTTTTTTCTCGCCCTCATTGCTCAAGGCATTGCGGCAAACATCGAATGGCGCATTTTCGGTGTTGAAATGGGATCGGAAAATACGAAGCGCATCGTCGACATCATTCGTCTAACGCCAGCGCTCGTCATCGTTACATCCGTCATTGGTCCGATTTTAGAAGAAATCATTTTTCGCAAAATTATTTTTGGCACCCTTTATCAAAAATACAACTTTTTTATTGCGGCGACGATCAGCTCGGTATTGTTTGCCGCCGTTCATATGGAACTAGAACACCTTCTTTTATATTCGGCAATGGGGGTTACGTTTGCCTTCCTTTACGCAAAAACAAACCGCATTTTCGTGCCGATTTTTGCTCACGTTACGATGAATACGTTTGTCGTCGCCATGCAAACGATTTTCGCGGATCACATCGAACAAATCATGCGCCATGCAGAAAAAGTGCAAGTAATCTTTGGAGGCTTTTAACATGAACACTTCGCCGTTACAAACATCGTTTTTCTATTTCCTGATGGGCGCTTTGTTTACCTATTTAGCAACCGAAAGCGCCCACGACACGATCTGGAATTTCTCGACCGTTGCATTAATGGTGATGGCTACACTAGACTTTGGCATGGCTTTACGCTTAGTAAGATTGCATATCCAATGGAAAAACAAGCAAGAATAAAGGCTGGTCTATTGATCTTGACCAGCCTGTTGTTCTGCCAATAGCACTTTTCGGTAAGCAATTTTTGAAATCCACACACTAATCTCATATAAAACCGAAAGAGGAATCATGACAATCAACTGTGATATCACGTCTGGAGGGGTAATAATCGCTGCAATAATTAACAAAATCAAATATGCATACCGTCTCCCTTTCGACAGCAGCATTGGCGTAATTAAGCCAAGACGTGTTAAAAACATCACAATTACCGGCAGCTGAAAAATCGCTCCAAACGGCAACACAAGCTGCAATAGAAAAGAAAAATATTCATTAATGCCGATCATTTGTTGTACACCTAAATCAGAAGCTAAGCTTTCCATAAACTGGACGACATACGGAAATAAAACAAAGTAAGCAAAACAAACACCGGAAAGAAATAGAAAAAGCGACAACGGGATATAACTCAACGTTACCTTTCTCTCTTTTTCATATAATCCCGGGCTAACAAACGCCCAAATTTGATACAACAACACCGGAGCTGTTAACACGAGCGCAATAACAAATGCAAACTGCATATAAATTTTAATCGGATCAGTTAACCGAAAAGCGTTCATCGTCAACGATTTTGCTTCATTCGCTTTTTGCAAATAGACGATGACTGGCTCCACAAAAAAGAAGCTGGCAACCATCGCCACGGCAAAAAAGACAAGCACGATAATTAGCCGTTTGCGCAGTTCTCCAAGATGTTCGTATAGCGACATTTCTTTATCATTCATATGAAACCATCCTACCCATTATGCGTTTTTGTCGTCCTCTTCCGTTAGCTCTTTCGTTTCTTTCTTAAACTCTTTTAGCGATTGACCGAGAGACTTCCCGAGCTCTGGGAGCTTTTTTGTCCCAAATAACAACATAATAACAAACAATATAAGTAAATATTTCATTATTTTTACCCCTTCTATTCCGCCGGATAATTTTTCAAAAAGTATACAAGCGACTGCAACTCAATCGCTAAATCAATATGATGTACGCGAATATGTCCCGGTACGTTTAAACGTGCCGGAGTGAAGTTTAAAATTCCTTTAATCCCTTTTCGGACTAGGCGGTCGGTGATTGGCTGCGCTGCTTGAGCAGGGACGGTTAAAATCGCCACTGTAATTTGTTCATTCAGCCGTTCCTCTAGCTCATCTAAATGATAAACAGGTACTCCACCAACTTCTGTGCCGACTTTTGCTTCATCCACATCAAACGCCATAACAATTTGCGTATTATTGTTTTTCATAAAATTGTAATTTAAAAAAGCAGTCCCTAAATTTCCGACACCAACAAGCACTACTTCCGTAATCTCGTCTTGGTCAAGCGTTTTTCGGAAAAACGACAATAAATAGCTAACATTATACCCATATCCCTTTTTCCCAAGGGCACCGAAATACGAGAAGTCTCGGCGAATCGTAGCGGAATCGACTTTCACCGCCTCGCTTAGTTCAGCGGAAGATACTCGCAGCTTTCCAGAAGCATGTAGATTTTTTAAAAATCGATAGTACAACGGTAAGCGTTTCGCCGTTGCTTGTGGAATTTTTGGTTGTTCATTACTCATGAATACTCCCCCACATTCAAACCATCTGCTTTTCTCATTTTTCACGTCGGTAATGACCAGATTTGCCACCCGTTTTTTCGACTAAATAAGTTGGCCCAATCACAATCCCTTTGTCAAGCGCTTTGCACATATCATACACGGTCAACGCACAGACAGAGGCAGCCGTTAGCGCTTCCATTTCTACTCCTGTGCTCCCTTTCGTTTTCACCGTTGCGATAATTACAAGCTCATAATGCGTATCTTTTGGTTGCCAATCAAATTGAATATCCACTCCCTTTAGCATAAGCGGATGACACATCGGGATGATCTCGGCTGTTTTTTTCGCGCCCATAACTCCTGCCACTTGGGCAACTGCTAAAACATCCCCCTTTTGCACGGTACGGTTTGTAATTTGTTCATAAATTTCTTTGCTTACCGTCACGCTTGTCCTTGCAACGGCTACTCTCACCGTATCCGTTTTTTCTGTAATATCGACCATTTTTGCATGGCCTTGTTCGTTAAAATGTGTAAATGCTGCCAAATGAAATCTCCTCCACATATAAACTATACACTATTTTTTTGCATCTGTCTTTCTTTACTCGATTGCCTAAGAAAAACGAATTGCGCTACACTAAACGAGAGGTGAAAAAATGATGATGCTCTTACAAGTACGTCAGCTTTCTAAATATTTTGGTGCTGATCTTATTTTATCGAATATAAAACTGGAAATACAATCAAAAGACCGCATCGCACTTGTCGGGAGAAACGGTGCTGGGAAATCGACGCTACTGAAAATCATTGCGGGTGAAATGTCATACGATAGCGGAGAAATCATTAAACCAAAAGACGTGACGATCGGCTATTTAGCACAAGATAGCGGCTTAACGTCTACGATGTCCATCTGGGACGAAATGATGACCGTCTTTGCATCGTTGCAAGCAATGGAAAAAGAATTGCGGACAATGGAATGGCAAATGGGCGACCCAGAAGTCATGAACGATAAAAAACGATACGAAAAACTATTAAAAGACTATGACGCGCTACAAGAAACATTTAAAGAAAAAGGTGGATACCAATACGAAGCTGACATTCGCTCCGTGCTGCACGGGCTACACTTTTCCGAATATGATTACTACTCTACGTCCGTTCAATCATTAAGCGGTGGACAGCGAACGCGTTTAGCGCTTGGAAAAATGCTTTTAATGAAGCCAGATTTACTCATTTTGGACGAGCCAACGAACCATTTAGATATGGACACTTTAACGTGGCTCGAACAATATTTGCAAGGATATCCCGGCGCTATTTTGCTCGTTTCCCACGACCGTTACTTTTTAGATAAAGTGGTCACACAAGTATACGAACTCTCGCGAACGACAGTGAAAAAATACACCGGAAATTATAGTAAATATTTGCAACAAAAAGCGGAAGACTTAGAAAGGGAATGGAAACTATACGAAAAACAACAAGAAGAAGTAGCAAAATTAAAAGATTTTATTCAACGCAACATCGCCCGTGCCTCAACAACTAAACGAGCGCAAAGCCGCCGAAAACAACTCGAAAAAATGGAACGAATGGAAAAACCTTCAGGAGAAGAAAAATCCGCTTCGTTTTCATTCGAAATTGAACGGCAAAGCGGAAACGAAGTGCTTAGCGCGGAAAATATAACCGTTGGCTATGATCAAGAGCCAATCATTCACAACATCCATTTCCGCATCACAAGAGGCGACAGCATCGCTTTAGTCGGACCGAATGGGATCGGAAAATCAACGTTACTAAAAGCAATCGTTGGTACCCTTTCGCCGCAAGACGGGCAATTCCGTTATGGCTCTAACGTTCAAATTGGCTATTACGACCAAAACCAGGCACGTTTGTCCTCCAATAAACGCGTGCTGGAGGAACTTTGGGACGAATACCCGCTGAAATCAGAAAAAGAAATTCGAACAGTGTTAGGCAATTTCCTCTTCTCTGGTGATGATGTACTAAAGCCAGTATCCGCATTAAGCGGTGGAGAAAAAGCAAGGTTAGCACTAGCAAAATTAATGATGCAAAAAGCAAATTTTCTCATTTTAGACGAACCGACGAACCATTTAGATTTAGACAGTAAAGAGGTACTTGAAAATGCCCTTATCGATTATCCTGGAACGATTTTGTTCGTTTCCCATGACCGTTACTTCATTAACCGCATTGCAACAAAAGTGTACGAATTAACGAAAGACGGCATTACCGAATATTTAGGAGACTACGATTACTACATCACCAAAAAAGCGGAAATGCTGGAGTTAGAACGTTTGGCGCGCGAAGAAAAGCAACTAAAAAGCAGCATGGACAAACAAGCATACGAACAAGAAAAAGAAGCCAAAAAGCTTGAACGGCAACGAAAGCGCCGAATTGAAGAAATCGAAGCAGAAATTGCTCAACTCGAAGAAGCCATCGCCAATATGGAACAACAGCTATGTGAACCTAGCGTATACGAAGACTTTCAAAAAGCACAGCAATTAACAAAAGAAAATGAAGAAATGAAAGAAAAACTAGAAACATTACTAACAGAATGGGAAGCACTTCATACATCGCAATAATAACTGCTAACAATCCCCTCGTTTTTACAAACGAGGGGATTGTTTATTATCCACAGTTTTTTCCACTATCGTCCCCTTGAATATCAAGTTATTCTCCAACTTTTCCACATTATCCACAAAAAAGAAAGCAGAAATCCCCAATAACTTGGGGAAAACATCGACTGAATACACAAAACTTAATCGATGTTTTCCCCATTGTCCACACCTTGTGAATAAAAATATCCACATGAACATTTTTGCAAAAAAGAAAACCCCCTCTTGACAAAAGGAGGTTTTACTCTAAAGCTAACCCAGGATTCGCATTTAACGCCATTGTGGCGTACTTCCCTTGTTCAAACAAAATCGTTCCCGCAGCAGCGATCATCGCCGCATTATCCGTACAAAGAGAAAGCGGTGGAATAACAAGTTCCACTCCTTCAAGCGCAGCCATTTTTCGCTCTAACTCCATCCGTAATCCACGGTTCGCCGCAACCCCTCCGGCTAATAATACTTGACGAACGCCATATGCTCGAGCTGCTTTCACTGTTTTCGATACGAGCACGTCGATTACGCTCGTTTGAAAACTTGCCGCCATATCTTTTGCTTCAATCGTTTCGCCGCGCTGTTTCGCATTATGCAACGCATTAATCACTGCTGATTTTAGACCACTAAAGCTAAAATCATACGAACCCTCTTCTAACCACGCTCGCGGTAAATCAATCGTCGCTTCTCCTTCATGCGCCAATCGATCAATGTGCGGACCACCGGGATATGGAAGAGAGAGCGCTCTTGCTACCTTATCATATGCTTCTCCAGCAGCGTCGTCTCTCGTTTCTCCAATCACATTAAACACACCATGCTCTTTCATATAGACAAGCTCTGTATGCCCACCAGATACAACAAGCGCCAATAGCGGGAACTTCATTTCGGTGACAAGACGATTCGCATAAATATGTCCAGCAATATGATGAACACTAATTAACGGCAACTGATGGGCAAACGCTAATGCTTTTGCCGCATTAACCCCGATTAAAAGCGCACCAACAAGACCTGGTCCTTGTGTGACCGCAATCGCATCAAGTTCAGCAAAAGTAATATGAGCGTCCTTCATCGCTTGCTCGATAACTACCGTAATTTGTTCGACATGATGGCGTGACGCCACCTCTGGAACAACACCGCCAAAACGCTTATGACTTTCCATTTGGGAAGCAACGACATTCGACGTTATTTCCCTACCATTTTTCACAACTGCTGCAGCAGTTTCATCGCAACTCGTTTCAATTCCTAGTACATAAATATCTTTCTTCACGTTAAATTCACCCACATTACAAGAGCATCTTCTTGGTTATCCGGATAATACCTTTTCCGAATTCCCCCATTTAAAAATCCTAACTTGCGATAGAGCGATTGCGCCACCTCATTAGAAACACGCACCTCTAGCGTCATCGTTGCCGCCCCAAGCTGCTTAGCCATTTCCATCATCCTACGCATAAGTGCTTCCCCTAACTTTTTCCCGCGATATTCGGGCAATACTGCCACATTTGTAATATGCGCCTCGTCTATCACAACCCACATTCCACAATACCCGACTAAGCGACCGTCGTGCTCCATCACGACATACTTCGCGTATCGGTTATGGACAAGTTCGTTATAAAAAGCTTCTCGACTCCACGGAAGCGTAAACGATGCTTTTTCAATCACTAAAACCCCATCCAAATCATCTAACGTCATCGGACGAAAGTTAACTTCCATAGCGATTTTGCCCCTTTTGCGTTTCCAACCATTTCGCTTCTGCTTCTGCAAGGCGAATGTAATTCGGTACGAAGGAATGAACGGCTTCTGGCTTTTTTTGCATCCCGAGAAACGCAAGTTCACTTGGTCGCGGCAGCTGTAGCGATGCAGGCGAAAAATGAGCAAAGGACTGAAGCGTTTCTGCGAAAACCGCTTCATGCAATCTCAAATCTTCGCCTAAAAAAAGAACAGGTTCCTGCATCTCCCGTATATATTGCGCCCACTCGCTTGCCAACACAAGCCGATCGTTTTCTACACACTCAAGTTGTCCATCGTGATAACGGTACAACCCAGTATAAATTTGCCCTCTTCTTGCATCAAACAGAGGGGAAAGAAGACCATGAAAATAGCGACCATTCGCAGCGAGTACTTCTAGGCTAGAAACTCCGACAATCGGAATGTTCAACGTCCATGCCAACGTTTTCGCAATCGTCACACCGATTCGTACACCTGTATACGAACCTGGCCCCTTTGCGACAACAATTAAATTCAACTCTTTTGGAGCTATCCGACAATCAGCCATTAACGCTTGAATCGCTGGCATCGCGCGCGTCGAATGATCCTTTTTTATATTTGTAATGACTTCTCCTTTCACAACCCCATCATCCACAAGAGCAATTCCCATAACTGCATTCGATGTGTCAATTGCCAATACCTTCATTCTCCAATGATCTCCTTACATAACTGTTCATATCGTTCTCCAACCGGTTCAAGCACGATTTTCCGCTCGGATTCTCCTTGATGGTATAAATAGATCCATAACAACTCATGTGGAAGCTGTGGTTGAATCAAGTGCGCCCACTCAATGACCGTCACACCGCCGCCTTCAAAATACTCATCAAATCCTAAGTCTTCCAACGTATCCTCTAAACGATATACGTCCATATGATATAGTGGGAGGCGTCCTTGATACTCTTTGACAATCGTGAAAGTCGGGCTGTTAACTGTTCGGGTAATTCCTAGCCCTTTAGCTATCCCTTTCGTAAAGGTCGTTTTTCCAGCTCCTAAATCGCCTTCCAACGCAATAACGTCATTTTCTTTTAGTTTTTCTGCTAAACGGAAGGCAAATTCCTGCGTTTCTTCTACGGAGTGTACAATATGTTCATAACGTTTCATCACTAGTCACCTACGCGCTAAATAAAGATACATCTTGCAAATTTCAAATACTACATAAATAGTGCCTGCGCTTGACATTGTATCATATTATAGTGAATAGTTGCTACTTTTCGAATAAGACTAAGTCGAGCTACTTCCGCTTTCGTTTCATGAGCTTCGCCCCATCGGCAAGCAGTCCCGGCAGTTCTTGCCTGAAAAATAATAAAAAATCCTTAGGAATTTTTCCTAAGGACATCACTCTATTGATTATACAAAGGGGGAATGGGGCTGCGAAAGACACAAAAAAAGACGAAACTTCCTTGTTTCGTTTAAAATGGCGGTCCCGACGGGACTCGAACCCGCGATCTCCTGCGTGACAGGCAGGCATGTTAACCACTACACTACGGGACCATTTGGTTGCGGGGGCAGGATTTGAACCTGCGACCTTCGGGTTATGAGCCCGACGAGCTACCAGGCTGCTCCACCCCGCGATGATAAAAAACAAATAAGACTTTTACTATGCACTATGCTTCTAGCCGCCCCACTCTCAGAAAGCTTGCTCAAGTAGCAGTTCGAGTGGTGCGCTGTAGCTTTTTCACAGAAGCTATTCGATCGTGCTCCACCCCGCGATGATAAAAAATAAATAAGATTTTTGCTATGCTCCATGTTTCTTTGCTGCCTCTTCCTCTGCTAGCCATTTCGAGGATGTTCGATGCGTCGAGGCAACTCGCAGCGAATTCACAGATGTGTTGCTCTACTCTGCAATAATAATTGGTTAATGGCGGAGGAGGAGGGATTCGAACCCCCGCGCGCCTCTCGACGCCTCTCGGTTTTCAAGACCGACCCCTTCAGCCAGACTTGGGTACTCCTCCGTATCGACAACATTTAATATAGCATTTCCGAATAGGTAAGTCAATATGTTATTATCGGATTTCTTAAGGAAAAAATGAGCAGGCATAGCGTAGCCTGCTCGTTTCGTTTAACCAATCACTTCTTTATTGCCCATATAAGGACGCAACACTTTCGGAATGATGACTGTGCCATCTTCTTGCTGGTAATTTTCTAAAATAGCGGCAACCGTCCGTCCAATCGCTAATCCAGATCCGTTAAGCGTATGGACATGCTCCGGTTTCGCTTTCGGGTCGCGGCGGAAACGAATATTTGCTCTCCGCGCTTGAAACGCTTCAAAATTGCTGCAAGACGAAATTTCGCGATACGTTCCATAGCTCGGGAGCCATACTTCAATATCGTATTTTTTCGCCGCTGTAAATCCTAAGTCGCCTGTGCACATGCTCATCACACGATACGGAAGTTCTAGTAACTGAAGTACTTTTTCCGCATGACTTGTCAGTTTTTCTAACTCTTCGTATGAATCTTCCGGTTTTACAAACTTCACAAGCTCTACTTTATTAAATTGATGTTGCCGAATTAATCCACGCGTATCGCGGCCGGCAGATCCTGCTTCCGAACGAAAACATGCGCTACAGGCGACATAATTTAACGGCAATTGCTCCGCCGATAAAATTTCGTCGCGATGTAAATTCGTTACAGGTACTTCCGCAGTTGGAATTAAGAAATAATCTTCGCTTTCTACGCGAAACGCATCTTCTTCAAATTTTGGCAATTGTCCTGTTCCAGTCATGCTAGCCCGATTGACAAGATAAGGCGGGAGCACTTCCACATACCCATGTTCTTCGACGTGAAGATCGAGCATGAAATTAATAAGCGCCCGCTCTAACCGCGCCCCAAGCCCTTTGTAAAAAACGAATCGGCTTCCTGTCACTTTAGCGGCACGTTCAAAATCGAGAATACCGAGCTGATCGGCAATGTCCCAATGTGGCTTCGGTTCAAAGGAAAACGTCCGCGGTTCTCCCCATTTACGAATTTCCACGTTATCATTTTCTGTCTCCCCGATTGGCACAGATTCATGCGGAATGTTCGGAATCGATAACAACAGCATCTCTAACGCTTCTTCCACTTCACGCAACTCGTCATCTAGCGCTTTAATATGGTCGCCAACCTCACGCATTTCCGCAATTAAGTGATCAGCATCTTTCTTTTCCCGCTTTAATACTGCGATTTGCTGCGACACTTCATTTCGCTTATTTTTTAATTCTTCTGCCTTAGCAATTAACTCCCTACGCTTTGTGTCTAGTTCCTCAAAACGCGCAAAATCGGTTAAATCTTCTCCTCGATGTTTCAGCTTTTCTTTTACTTCGGTAAAATTCGCACGTAAAAATTTTAAATCTAACATGTTCTTCTCCTCCCTCTAGAAATGTTGATATATCAAGGTTTCTTGGCATCTTAGGGGTGCCAAAAAAATATTTTTCGACAAA
>NZ_JAILZV010000101.1 GCF_023512315.1 Anoxybacillus sp. | reverse complement strand
CGTGAACAAGCGTTTCATCAACTTGCGGATTGCGTCAAACGAACTGTCCAAATCGAACGAATCGAACAAAAAATGATCGAATTTCAAAGGGGGAACTATCATGTATAATATTCCAGCATTAAACAAACAAATTGGCAACGAAGTAAGCAGCTATATCGACCAATTAACGAAACCTGCCGGAAGCCTTGGACGATTGGAGCAGCTGGCGATTGCGCTAGCAGAAATGACAGAAGCACACTTTCCAGTTGTCACTCCTCCAGGTGTACTTGTGTTTGCGGCGGACCATGGGGTCACCAAAGAAGGCGTTTCTGCGTTTCCACAAGAAGTGACAGCGCAAATGGTATTAAATTTTGTAAATGGCGGTGCGGCAATTAACGTGTTTAGCAAGCAAATCGGCGCATCGTTTGCCGTCATTGATGTTGGAGTAGCGACCGATATCCCAGGGGAAGGATTTGTGCAGAAAAAAGTAAAGTACGGAACGAACAATTTTTGCGAACAAGAAGCGATGACAAGAGATGAAGCGGTGCAAGCGATTGCGGTCGGTTACGAGCAAGCAAAAGCGATGATTCACCAAGGAATTCGTTGTCTCATAGTGGGAGAAATGGGAATTGGCAATACAACAACTGCAAGTGCATTATTAGCTGCCATTAGCAATAAGCCGGTAGAGTTGCTCGTTGGCAAAGGAACAGGCATTGTGGCGGAAGCGGTGCTTCATAAACGAAACGTCATCGAACGGGCATTGGCGCTCCATCAGCCAGACGCTTCTGACCCGATCGGGCTTCTTTCGAAAATCGGTGGGTTAGAAATTGCCGCGATGGCAGGCGCCATGATCGCAGCGGCAGAAGCGCGTGTACCGATTTTGCTGGATGGCTTTATTTGTACAGTCGCTGCGCTCGTTGCCGAACGATTACATCCTCGTGTCGTTGACTATATGATTGCAGGACACCGCTCACAAGAACCAGGACATCGCGTAGCGCTTGAATTGCTCGGAAAAGAACCGCTTATCGATTTACATATGCGCCTTGGGGAGGGAAGCGGGGCAGCGGTCGCGTTTCCGATTTTGCAATCGGCAGTGACAATGTTGAACATGGCGACGTTCGCATCTGCACAAGTGTCGCAAGGTGGTAAATGAGCATGAAAAAAGGGACCGTATATTTAGTCGGGGCAGGGCCAGGAAATCCAAAGTTAATTACCGTTTATGGATTGGAATGTATTGAAAAAGCGGACGTTATTATTTATGATCGGCTCGTCAGCAGCGAATTGCTTCGGTATGCGAAAAAAGGGGCGGAACTCATCTACGCAGGAAAAGAACCGGGCAAGCACGGTACGATTCAAGAACAAATTAACCACTGGCTAGTAGAAAAAGCAAACGAAGGAAAAACGGTCGTACGTTTAAAAGGGGGAGATCCATTCGTCTTCGGCCGCGGTGGCGAAGAAGCGGAAATATTAGCAAACCATCAAATCCCGTTTGAAATCGTCCCCGGGTTGACCGCAGGAATTGCGGCAGCGGCATTCGCCGGCATTCCCGTGACGTATCGAAACGTCGCTACTTCTTTTACGATTGTCACTGGTCATGGTCGAAAAGAAAAAGGGGACGATCATCTCGATTGGGAGGCGCTTACGAAAAGCGATACGCTCGCTTTTTATATGGGAGTCGGCAATTTGCCGTACATTTGCGAGCAGCTAATCGCGCACGGAAAACATGCCGATACGCCCGTTGCAGTTATTGAATGGGGGACGACGGAAAAACAACGAACGGTAACAGGGACGCTACAAACAATTACCGAAATAGCAAAACGTGCGAATATTTCGCATCCGGCATTAATCGTTGTTGGCGAAGTCGTTCAACTGCGCGAACGTATCCAATGGTTTCTGGAACAAGAAGGTGACATCGTTGAATAAGGGACGAGTAATTGTCTATACAGGAGAAGGGAAAGGAAAAACAACCGCCGCTCTTGGCTTAGTGCTGCGAGCGGCTGGCAGAGGACAACGGGTGCTCGTCATTCAGTTTATTAAGTCCCCCGAACGGACGTACGGCGAGCAAATCATGCTAAAGAAACTAGGAATCGAACTATATCAACTTGGTGCTGGGTTTACGTGGACAAAAACGCCAGAAATACACCGCCAAGCACTAAAAAAAGCATGGCAATTTACAAAAGAAAAAATTATGTCCGGTATGTATGATATGATTGTATTAGATGAACTGAACAATGCGCTTGCCATTGACCGTTTTCTAGTCGACGATATCGTGTCCGTAAATGATGTGATTCAGTTGTTAAAGATGCGCCCGCCATCGCTACATGTCGTTATTACAGGGCGGGCGGCGAAACAAGAACTGATTGATATTGCCGATATTGTTACTGACATGCAAGCGGTGAAACATGATTATCACGAAGGGGTATCGGCGAAAAAAGGAATGGAATATTAAGGTGCCATTTATTCCGCAACGTCCGTTTTATCGTTTTGCGATTTTTTTCGTTTGTTTCCTTTGCTATTGTCGCCGCTACGCACTTCTTCGCTGAGGAAAGTCTCCGTCGGCGCGTTTTGATTGCTGCTTCCTTTACGATTATATTTTTTTGTCATTGTCAACATCCTTTCGTTAAAAAAATAATGGCAATTCCTCCATCGAGCGGTTGCTCGAAGTAATGCGAATGAAACATTTGCCGGTTTCATCGCTAAAAACGGACGCATCTGCGATCAGCCCGTTTTCGATTTCCATCATTGCTTTTCGATACGACAATACGCGTCCTGTCGACGTTTTAAAGTTGATAATTGCCCCTTCGTGATTTTTTTGCACCGCAACAAACGTTTCTTGTTCGTTCATCGTCATTCACTCCTTCATATACAGCTTGGTCGGTTGGGAAGATTTTTATGCAAACAGAGGTGGAGAAAATGGAATTTATTTGGCACGAAGAAGCAAAAAAGCAGTGGGATGAACGAGCAGCGTTTTGGCAGCAAAATAGCGAAGAAATGTGGGAGCGTGGCAGCCGCCAAACGATTTTGCCGTTTTTCACGTCGTATGTACCAAAGGGAAGTACGGTTATTGACTTAGGATGCGGCGATGGATACGGGGCATGGAAACTATCGCAACTTGGCTATCGCGTCGTCGGGATTGATTTGTCGCAAGAAATGGTGGAAAAAGCAAAAGAGCATGGGGAAGGGGAATCGCTTCAGTTTCTCCAAGGCGATTTAACCAATTTGCCATTTGCGGACGAAACGTTTTCTGGAGCGATGGCGATTAATTCGCTCGAATGGACGGAACAACCGTTACAAGCGCTTGACGAAATAAGACGGGTGGTAAAGACGGGGCATGATTTATGCGTTGGGTTGCTTGGGCCGACCGCCGCTCCGCGCGTAAATAGCTATGAGCGGTTATATGGGAAGCCGGTCATTTGCAATACGATGATGCCGTGGGAGTTTGAACGGCTCGCACAAGAAAACGGCTGGGAGCTTGTTGATGGCCAAGGCGTCTATAAAAAAGGCGTCGATGACCAGTTGCTTGCTAACCTTCCGCGCGAACTCAAACAAGCGCTAACGTTTATGTGGCTGTTTATATTGCGGAAAAAATAAGAGCTTGCTCGAAAGCAAGCTCCTTTTTTGTTAATACCCTCTCATAAACGCTGTGCCGACGATAATTAACAAAATAAACAATACAACGATTAACGCGAAGTTATTGCCGCCATGATGTCCGCTCATTTGCTCACCCCCTATTGCACGATAATACATGGTATTCGTTATAGGGGAAGTCGGTCACGGACAATGGCGGACAAGCGAAAATACGATTATTCCCAAATATAAGGCGTTTCTTGGTAGACGTAGTAGTTTAGCCAGTTGACGAACAATAAGTTAGCGTGTGAACGCCACGTATTTAACGGCTCGTTTGTCGGGTCGTCGTTTGGAAAATAGGACTCTGGAAGATGAATCGGCAACCCTTTGGCGACGTCGCGCTCGTATTCTTCTTTTAACGTTGTCGCGTCGTATTCTGGGTGGCCGGTTAAAAAGATTTGTTTTCCGTCGGTCGACGCAACTAAACATACCCCTGCTTTTTCAGAAACGGATAAAATCGTCAATTCCGGCACTTTTTCAATGTCTTCTCGGCGCACATCGGTATGACGGGAATGTGGAATGCGAAACACATCGTCAAATCCACGCAACAATTTCACGTTTTTTACTTCCAACGTATGGTCAAAAATGCCAAAGCATTTTTGTGGCAACATATATTTCGGCACTCCGTAGTGATAATATAGCCCCGCTTGTGCCCCCCAACAAATATGTAGCGTCGACGTAACGTTCGTTTTCGTCCATTCCATAATATCGACAAGTTCTTCCCAATACGTAACGTCCTCAAACGGCAAATGTTCGACAGGCGCACCGGTAATAATCATCCCGTCAAATTTGCGGTGGCGAATGAGCGGAAATGTCGTATAAAATTGGTCAAGGTGGTGTTGGCTCGTCGTTTTCGCTTCGTGTGTTTCTGGGCGCAAAAACGTAATATGGACTTGCAGCGGAGAGTTGCCAAGCAAGCGCAATAGCTGTGTTTCTGCTTTTTCTTTTTGCGGCATTAAATTTAAAATGACTATATTTAACGGACGAATGTCTTGCGAATACGCCCGCTCTTCATCCATAACGAAAATATTTTCTTGTTCTAACACTTCTTTTGCTGGTAGATTTTTTGGAATATTAATAGGCAACGTTCTCATCCTCCATTCTGTATTTTTTAAATAATTCCATTATAAAAATATTGCGACTATTATTCAATGAATTTTTTTCCTTTCTTTTTCGGTGGTAAAATGGTGGATAAGCGATTTTCACAAAGGAGCTGAGAAAATTGGATCCAACGGCGTTTGATAATTTGAAAACGGTAGTAGAAGGGGCGATTTACGATCTTGATTTAGATGGGACGGTCGTGGTGACGGACCGCCGCGATTGGTTGGATATTGCCCATTTTTCCCGAGCGTACCGCCTGACGTTTCGGTTGCCAGAAGAAACGGATGTACTATGTACCGTAGCGCTAGAGATGCATTTAGAACAGATTGCACGAGAGTTGCTGCAACAAGCCGATGCAGGTTGTGTATTAACGATTACGTTTTGCCTGCCAATTAAATCTGACGACATTTGTCCATGCATAGAAGAAACGATGCACAACATTTGGGGGGAAACACGGTTCATTCATCAAACGTTGCGGCGCGATTATGCAAGTGGGCGTGTCGACAATGAAGTAACGATTGAATTCGGTCGGTTGATTCGGGAGGAAAATGTCGATGACTTGCTCGAGATGATTCCCTATATGCTCGAATCATTGCGGCAACTGTGTCATATGGCGTGAGCAAAAAAGTGGAAACCGTCGTATTTCTCCTTTAAAATGAAGAAAAGGAGGAATGAATAATGAGCATTTACGATTTTACGGTAAAAACGATTCAAGGGGAGGAGAAAACGTTAGCAGAGTATGAAGGCAATGTATTATTGATCGTCAACACTGCCAGCAAATGCGGATTTACGCCGCAATATAAAGAACTGCAGGAGCTATATGAACAATACCGAGACAAAGGATTTGTTGTGCTCGGGTTTCCGTGCAACCAATTTGGACATCAAGAACCAGGAAGTGAGGAAGAAATCGCCCAGTTTTGTGAGCTAAACTACGGGGTGACGTTTCCAATGTTTGCGAAAGTGGACGTCAACGGCGAGCACGCGCATCCGTTGTTTGTTTATCTAACGGAAAAAGCACCGGGAGTATTTGGAACGAAGGCAATCAAATGGAATTTTACGAAGTTTCTTGTTGACCGAAACGGACGTGTCGTTGAACGATTTGCCCCACAAACAAAGCCAAGCGAAGTGAAAGCAGAAATCGAAAAATTGTTGTAGTGACGGAATCCGCATGGAAAAAGAAACGATTATTCGAAAAACCGAGCATTTTGTCAAAGAAAAACTAGCACACGATGCAAGCGGCCATGATTGGTGGCATATCGAACGTGTCCGCCGATTAGGGTGCTACTTGGCGAAACAAGAAGGGGCGGATGTGTTTATCGTCGAAATGGCGGCGCTTCTTCATGATATCGCCGATGAAAAAATGGCGGGTAGTGAGGCAAGCGGAATGCAGGCGGTGCAGCAATGGCTTTGGCAACTCCCGCTTTCTCGAGCGGAAAGCGAGCATATCGTGTCCGCCATTTCTACCGTTTCGTATAAAGGTGGACACGGCCATCCGCCGCAAACGATAGAAGCGATGATCGTGCAAGATGCCGACCGATTAGATGCAATTGGTGCCATCGGCATTGCTCGTGCGTTTATGTATGCAGGAAATCGGGGACATCTTTTATATGATCCAGCGGTTGCTGTACGAGAAACGATGACGAAAGAACAATATCGGCACGAACGCAGTACAGCGATCCATCATTTTTACGAAAAACTGCTGAAGTTGAAAGACTTGCTGAATACCGAAAGCGCGAAAAAGCTAGCTGAACACCGCCATCAATTTCTTGAGCAATTTTTACAACAATTTCATCACGAATGGGACGAAGCGATGAAATAATGGCGCAGGATTTCCACTGCGCCATTGATTTATGTTGTAACAGTTGTCGTAGACGATGGAGCGAATTGAACAATTTCTAAAATAATAGGTGTGTTAACTAGAATAGAGACTGTTCCTGGAGGTACTTGAATTTGTAGTTTGCCGACGCCTGCACCACCTGGAGTATACGTCGAAATCCCTTTCATTTGCAAAACACCGTTAATATATACGTTATAGTAGCTATTATTAGAAGTTAAAGATGGAAGAGACGTAACGGCATTTCCGTTATCGTCTTTAAAACTCGCAGCATCAATGGTTAATGTCGATCCTGGCAGAGCGACGGCTGTTGCCTTATAGAAAAAACGAGTGACAGTAGGCACGACGTCAGTTGTTGTTGTCACATCTACTAACAGTTTAATAATTTCTAGAGCCATTTTATTCCTCCCCTTTCTTTTATAGCGTCAATGCATTATACGATTTCGTTTGAAAAAAGACACGGACAACTATCTAAATAAAGAAAAATAGACCGTTTGCTTGAGTGATTGCACACTATGGTGCGGTTTTGCATATGATGTCGTTAAAGTTTTTGCTTTCATCCGGAGGAGTTAGGTGATTGAGATGGGGAAAAAAAAGTGCCGGTATGAAAAACATATCATCGCTGTGCCAAAAGTATACGACTGGATTCAGACGACTTCTACTATTCAACTCCAGGTAACGATGCAATTTCCTGCTTGCGTTTTACAAGCGGATACGTACGAATATAATGCAATATCAGATGGATATAAAACGGTATATACAAACGACGATGAGTTAAAGGAGTACGGTGACCGCGGGATATTAAACCCGAACGATGTGTCATTTATTAATTTGTTTATTAACGGGGTATTGCAGCCAAAAGTATTGTATGAAGTTCAAGAAGGCATGCTCCTTTTAAAATCAACAGACGTTCCCCCGAAAGGAACCCCGATTACGCTTCAATTTGTTACTATTAAGCTTTGCTAATCCCTTGTATTGATTTTTTTCCGTTGAAATAGTATGCTTGTTTCACTGAATGTTGTAGGAGGGATTGTATGTCTGCTTATGAAGAATATATGCGCCAGCTCGTGCAGCCGATGCGCGACGAGCTTGTTCGTGCTGGATTTCAAGAATTAAAAACGAGCGAAGAAGTCGAATCGTTTATGGAAAGCGCTCAAGGCACAACGTTTGTTTTCATTAATTCGGTCTGCGGTTGTGCGGCCGGATTGGCGCGACCTGCGGCCACACAAGCAATTTTTCAGAGCGAGAAAAAACCAGATCATTTAGTGACCGTCTTTGCTGGGCAAGACCGGGAGGCGACGGCGAAAATGCGCGAGTATTTTGTTGGCATTGAACCGTCTTCTCCATCGATGGCTCTATTAAAAGGAAAAGAAGTCGTTCATTTCATTCCGCGCCATGAAATCGAAGGGAATTCGATGGAAGCGGTAATGGCAAACATTATGAACGCATTCGAAGCTCATTGTTTGTGAGGATGTCGTAAAGGCATCCTTTTTTCACGGAGGAAAATATGATTGTCACGACAGCAGGAAGAACGGACAACGTAATGATTCAAAAAGCAAAGCAAATTGCCGCTGAATTGGCCGTTCCGTACGTGCCACGGCAGAAAATGTCGGTCGAAGCGATTCAAACTAAGTACGCAGACGACGTTATTGTTGTCGGTAAAAACAGGCTCGAAATGTATCCGCTCGATCGGTCGCCATCGTTTTTCTTTCATCCAAATTCCGCCACGTTTCGCGTCAAACGAATATTGCGCGGCGAGTCCGACCCGTTTTTAGAAGCGACAAAATTACAAGAAGGAATGTCGTTGTTAGACTGTACGCTCGGACTTGCTGCTGATAGCATTGTCGCTAGCACGGTTGTCGGCAAAAGCGGCAACATCGTCGGGCTAGAAGGAAATCGCTATATCGCGTATTTAGTCGAACAAGGACTGCGGCAGTGGGATTCGGGGATTCCTGCCATGAACGAGGCGATGCGGCGCATCCAAGTCGTTTTTGCCGACCACCGTACCTTTTTATCTTCTCTTCCAGACCGCTCGTTTGATGTCGTCTATTTTGATCCAATGTTTGAGCAAGCGATTGTCGAATCGGACGGCATTCAAGGCGTCAAATCGTTTGCGCTTTACACCGAGCTGACGGAGGAAGTGATTCGCGAAGCAAAGCGGGTTGCTCGAAAGCGCATCGTATTAAAAGATCATTGGCAAAGCACACGCTTTCATACATTTGGCTTTTCCATCTACGTTCGCAAAACAGCGAAATTTCATTTTGCGACGATGGAATTAGCAAACGAATAGAAAGAGGAAGGAATGGGAACGTTAAGCACGGAGGTGACGGCGATGTCCAATCGAAAAAAAGACCCATCCAAAACGGGCTTAAGTGCGCCAAATGTTAAAGGACAAGGGACGACCGAAACAGAAACAGGATATGCGCTTGATTCCGCCCGTAAAAAAACAAAACAGTAAAAACTCGCAGCCAGCCTGCGAGTTTTTGTGAAAAGACAGGAAAGTATAAAATTTCGGGTTCGTGTCTAGCTTTAAGCGCCATCGGTGTGATGCGCTCCGCCCCTTCTTTCGGCGGCTGAGCCTCCTCGGTGGGGCTTGTGCGATCTTCGCCGATAGGCGGGCGCTTTGCGCTTTTCTTATTCAGCGAAACAACCGTTCATAGACTTGCAGTGAAAAAATCGCGTTCATCTTTGCCTTTTATATATGTTGTGGAGCGGCGAAAATATGGTTCTGTTTTTTAATTAAATTGTAAAAATACATTAAAAAATTTCAATAAAATATATGTGAGGTCACACTTCTTTTGTTATCATTTTTATATCTTGTTGCACGGCTATCTCATGAAAATGTATAGTAAAAGAGAAAGAGAGGTGAACAACGATCATGATGGCGAACCGAGTGGAAAAGCACATCATTTATCCAAACCATCCCTATTATCCGATGCTCGACGAGTATTGTTTTCGATCGAAAAATTTATACAACTTCGTCAACTATCAAGTAAGGCAAACGTTTTTTCAACACGGCACGTATCTTTCTTACAACAAGCTAGACAAGCTGCTTAAAACAGAAGGGATGGATGCAGACTATCGAGCGATGCCAATGGCTCAATCCGCCCAACAAACGTTAAGAATGTTGCATCAAAATTGGCAATCATTTTTTAAGTCGATAAAAGATTGGACAAAAAACAAAGACAAATATACAGGCAGACCGAAACCGCCCAAATATCTCAAAAAAGACGGACGATATGTACTTGTGCTAACGAATCAATCATGCAAAGTCGTCGGCGATCATATCACGTTTCCTGCCTGTTTTCAAGGGTTTCAACTAAAAACAAACATGAAAGGGAAGCTTCAACAAGTCCGATTCATTCCCAAACACCGCCATATCGTCATCGAAGTCGTTTACAAAATTCCTATTCCAACACAAAAACAAGATAACAACAGATATATCAGTATTGATTTGGGATTAGATAACTTCGCAACCATTGTGAACAATGTAGGGAAACAGCCGATCGTCATCAATGGTAAAGGTCTAAAATCCGCCAATCAATACTACAACAAACAAATGAGCCACTATCGCAAAGTGGCGAAACAGATGAATGGACTTGATTGGACAAAACGAATGAGCAAGATCACAGAAAAACGAAACCACATCGTGGAAAACTTTATGCACCAAGCGAGTGCCTTTGTCATCAAACATGCGTTGTCTTTGGACTGCGATACGATTGTGGTGGGGATGAATAAAGATTGGAAGCGTGAGGTGCATCTTGGAAAGCGTACAAATCAAGCGTTCGTTCACATCCCGTATCAAACGTTTCTTCATCAGTTGCAGTACAAAGCAAAACAGCATGGGATTCGTGTCATCGTGACAGAAGAAAGCTATACATCGAAATGCAGTTTTTTAGACATGGAAGAAATCCAAAAGCAAAAGCAATACAAAGGAACGCGCATCAAGCGAGGACTGTTTCAATCTGAAAATGGAATACTGATTAACGCAGATGTCAATGGGGCATACAACATCATGAGAAAAGTATTCCCAAAGGCGTTTGCCAATGGGATAGAGGGTGT
>NZ_JAILZV010000100.1 GCF_023512315.1 Anoxybacillus sp. | reverse complement strand
GTGAGAGAGCTGCGAAGCAACATGATTAAAAAAGGGTTTGACCGTGCGCCGCACCGCAGTTTATTGCGCGCTGCAGGGGTGAAAGAAGAAGATTTTGATAAGCCGTTTATCGCGGTCGTCAACTCGTATATCGATATTATTCCAGGACATGTGCATTTACAAGAGTTTGGCAAAATCGTCAAGGAAGCGATCCGGGAAGCTGGCGGTGTACCGTTTGAAATGAACACGATCGGCGTCGATGACGGTATTGCGATGGGGCATATTGGAATGCGCTACTCCCTACCAAGCCGTGAAATTATTGCCGATTCGGTAGAAACGGTTGTCTCCGCTCACTGGTTTGACGGCATGGTTTGTATTCCGAACTGCGATAAAATTACGCCGGGAATGATGATGGCGGCGATGCGGCTAAACATTCCGACTATTTTTGTTAGCGGCGGACCGATGAAAGCTGGGGTAACGAGCGACGGACGGAAAATCTCCCTTTCTTCCGTATTTGAAGGGGTTGGCGCCTATCAAGCGGGGAAAATTGATGAAAAAGGATTGCAGGAACTTGAACAATTCGGCTGTCCGACGTGTGGGTCGTGTTCGGGCATGTTTACCGCCAACTCGATGAACTGTTTAGCGGAGGCGCTTGGCTTAGCACTTCCAGGCAACGGAACGATTTTAGCGATCGATCCGGCGCGAAAAGAGTTTGTGAAACAATCAGCCAAACAGTTAATGTACTTAATTGAACATAACATTAAACCGCGCGACATCGTCACCGAAAAAGCAATTGACAACGCATTCGCACTTGATATGGCGCTCGGTGGTTCGACGAACACAGTACTACATACGTTAGCGATTGCGAATGAAGCAGGCATTAACTATCCGCTTGAGCGCATTAACGAAGTAGCTTCTCGTGTTCCGCACCTAGCAAAATTGGCGCCTGCTTCAGATATGCATATTGAAGATTTGCACGAAGCCGGCGGCGTATCCGCGGTATTACATGAACTAGCGAAAAAAGAAGGAACACTTCATCTTGATGCATTGACAGTATCGGGAAAAACACTTGGTGAAAACATTGCTGGGTGTGAAGTGAAAAACTATGCCGTCATTCGCCCGATTGACAATCCGTACTCCGAAACAGGGGGACTGGCTGTTTTGTTTGGAAATTTGGCTCCAGACGGCGCCATCATTAAAACAGGCGGCATTCAAGGAGGCATTACCCGCCATGAAGGCCCAGCGATTGTTTTTGATTCCCAAGAAGAAGCGCTGGAAGGAATTGCGAGCGGAAAAGTGAAGCCAGGGCATGTCGTCATTATTCGTTACGAAGGACCAAAAGGTGGACCAGGGATGCCAGAAATGCTTGCGCCGACATCGCAAATTGTCGGCATGGGACTTGGATCGAAAGTTGCCCTCATTACCGACGGACGCTTCTCTGGTGCTTCCCGTGGGTTGTCGATTGGGCACGTATCACCAGAAGCAGCTGAAGGCGGCCCGATTGCCTTTGTGGAAGATGGGGACTATATCGTTATTGATATCGTTAAACGAACGATTGATGTCCAACTATCGGAAGAAGCGTGGGAAAAACGAAAAGCGAATTGGAAAGGATTTGAGCCGAAAGTAAAAACCGGGTATTTGGCCCGTTACTCGAAACTCGTCACGTCAGCTAGTACAGGCGGCATTATGAAAATTTAACGGATGGGCGAATCGCCCTCCTTTTTTTGTAAAAATATTAGCCTTAAAAAGCGTTTACTATTTTTTGAAGCGTGAAAGAATCTTTAATAAATTGAAAAAATAGTACGTTTGCCCTACTTTTGGCACTATTTCTAAAAAACAATTTGTATATAATAGAAGTAAAGGAGTGCGCGTCAAGTGAAGGAGGAAGCAAACGTGGAAAGCGTCATTTCAAAAGGAAGTACAGTGGACGAAGCCGTTCGTTTAGGGCTTGAAAAGCTGCAAACGACGCGTGACCAAGTGTCCATTGAAGTGATACAAACAGAAAAAAAACGAATGCTCGGCTTGCTTTCACAAGAAGCGGTCGTGAAAATCACAAAAATTAGTGCACCGCCACTAGAACAACCGAAGGCAAAAGTATGGGTGAAGGATGGCCAACTATATTACGAATGCACCCCGACAGAACGCCCAACAGTTGCAAAAGGAAAAGGCGTTCGCTTGTTTTGTAACGGGAAAGAAATACACGATATGGTCACGATTGAAGAAGGCGATCAACTAGAAGTTCGCGTCGAAGAGGAGGAAAAAGCAGAAGCGGCGTGGAACATTACCGTCGATTCTAGAAAAATGCAGGCGGTGTTAACGGTCGAGCCAGCCATTCGCAAATATTACGTATTGAACGATATCGCGCCAGCGAAACATATAAAGCTGCAAGCAGAGTTGCGGACAGAAGCAGAGCATACGATTTCGTATGAAGAAGTGATAAATCGGCTTCAGCAGCTTAAAATCGTGTATGGCATTAACGAAGAAAAAATCAAAGAAGCGCTGCAAGCGAACGAACGAGTAAGTGTGGTCATTGCAGAAGGCAAGCCACCACAAGACGGAAAAGACGGGTGGATCGAATTAAAAGCAGGGGCGAACCAGTCGAAAAAACCGAAAGTGCGGCAAGATGGAACGGTTGATTACCGAGAGATGGAAATTATTTCAAGTGTTCAAGAAGGAGAAGTTATCGCCATCATCCATCCACCAGAACCAGGTCTTCCAGGACGAAGAGTGACAGGCGAATTGATTCCTGTCCGCGATGTGTTTCCAATTCATGTGCAGCTTGGAAAAGGCGTGATGATTTCTTCCGACGGCACAAGCCTTGTCGCTACGCAATCAGGGCGTCCGCAAATTGTGAAAAAGGGGCGTACGGTCATCGCCTCGGTTATTCCAAAACTCGTTCATCAAGGCGATGTCGATTTATCAACTGGAAATATTCGCTTTAAAGGCGATATTGAGATTACCGGCAACGTGCAAGATGGGATGGAAGTGGAAGCAGTCGGAAGCGTTGTCATTTTCCAAAACGTAAACCGTGCGAAAATTCAAGCGCAACAGTCGATTTTTATTCACCATAATTTAATCGGCGGAACCGTTGTATCTGGTGAGCAAAAACTCGTCGTTGCCGAGCTAACTACATTGTTGCATGAAATTCGGCAACAACTCGAAAAAATGATTTTAGCTCTCCAGCAGCTCATTATGTTTTCGAAGTTGCAAGAAAAAGATATTTACGTTGTGACCAAAAGATTGCTAGAAACAAAATTCCAGTCATTAATGGAAGCGGTCAAAAAATACGAATCTATTTGCCAAGCAAAAAAAGAAGTGCTTAGTGAACCTCGGCTAGAACTAAGCAACCGTTTTCAGTCGTGCTTTATGGCAGAAAAGCCGAATCACTTCCACTGTCTCGAAAGTTTTGCAGAACTGCTTCGCCAAATCAACGAATTTATGAATCAGTACGAACAAACAGAGACAGATTCGGTAGAGCTATCGTATGCGCTCAATAGCGTCATCCATTGTAGCGGAGACGTCAACGTTTCTGGGAAAGGGTGCTACAACTGCAACATTTACGCTGGAGGAAAGTTAGTCATTGACGGAATTTTGCGCGGTGGAGAAGTGTATGCGCAAAAAGGCATCTATGTAAAAGAAGTCGGCTCTTCTTTTGGCATTAAAACGACGTTGGCTGTACCAAAAGGAGAAACGATTCAAATCGACCACGCGTGGGAAGGTACCGTCATTCAAATCGGCAAAAAAGTACACACTTTTTTAGAAACGCGCAAAGGAATTCACGCGAGATGGAACGAAGAAAAAGATACCATTGAGCTACACTAACGGCAGGGGGCATGCAATCCCCCTGTTTTCGTATTATAATAGAAAAAAACGAAACGGGGGAATGGATAGTGTTCATCGCATTAGATATGGACGGGACGTTATTAAATTCCGATGGACAAATTAGTGAGCGCAACAAAGAGGCGATTGTCGCAGCGCAAAATGCGGGACATATTGTAGCAATTGCGACTGGAAGAGCATACAAAGATGCGCGCAAGCCGCTAGCAAAAGCAGGGCTTGATTGTCCGATTATTGGGCTAAACGGGGCGGTGATTGTTCAACCTAACGGGGCGATTACACGAGATGTTCCGTTAAACAAAGACGCACTGCTTCCGACATTAGAATGGGTTCGGTTGCAGCCGGACATTTATTGCGAAATATATACAAACGACGAGGTATACGTCGGGCTGCATAACCGTGAACATTTAGTGGCAATGGCAGCTAGCGCCGAGCAAGACGTCAAACGAATCGTGGAAAAACAATTTCAGCAAGCGCGTGTGACGTACGTTCCAGATATAAGTGAAATATGGAACGGTGAATGGATTTTCTATAAAATTCTCCTTTTCTCGTTAAACTTATCGTCTTTAGCAAAAGCGGCGCAGCAATTTCGCTTGCTTCCAGATATAACGGTTACTTCCTCGCATCCGAACAACATTGAAGTAAACCACCGGCAGGCGACAAAAGGAGAGGCAGTGAAACAACTGGCAGCTACCTATGGAATCGATCTCAAGGAAACGGTCGTGATCGGCGATAGCCTCAACGACCTTCCGATGTTTGCGGTGGCGGGCTATCGAGTAGCGATGGGAAATGCTGTGGAAGAGGTAAAACAACAAGCGGACGTTATTACCGTTACAAACGACGAAGACGGCGTAGCACATGCGCTCGAGAAATTATATACATACAACCGGGAAATTTAACTTCATTTTTTTCGCCAGTCGAAAAATAACGACGTAAATGGTAAAGATGTTAAAGCTTCAAAGTGTACCTATATAGTAGGGCAAGAGTGTTTGGTGAAATGAGCGTTTAAGAATCATATTTCGCGAGAAGCGGAATATGGTTTTTTTTTTGAACAAAATAGTAAATTTTCTTTTCATGGCAACAGGGAATTTGTTGTCTATGTTAGAATATCTATACAAGGGGCAAAATAACAATAAAATAGGAGGGGAGAAGACGTTATTTTCATATGTGAACAAACGAGCAAAAATATCATCTTGGGGGTGGATGTATGCTACATATCGTAGCCTGTATTAAACAAGTACCAGATACGAAGATTATTAAAATGAATCCGAAAACGAACACGATGGACCGTGCAAGTGCCCCGGCAATTTTAAACCCGTACGATGCCCATGCGGTAGAAGAAGCTGTTCGGCTAAAAAAGAAGTATGGCGGAACAGTTTCGGTATTGACGATGGGACCTCCTCCAGCCGTTAAGGCGATTAAAAAATGCATTGAACTTGGCGCAGATGAAGGGTATATGATTTCGGACCGTGCGTTCGCTGGCGCAGATACCCTTGCGACAAGCTACGCGCTCACAAAAGCGCTCGAAAAAATCGCGAAGCAACGCCCAATCGATCTTGTCATTTGTGGAAAAATGACGATTGACGGGGACACTGGCCAAGTCGGCCCCGGCATTGCTCGTCGGTTGAATATTCCTCCTCTTACTGGCGTGAAAAAAGTCGTTGAAATTAATAAAGAAAAAGGATATGCGATTGTTCATCGCAAGCTAGAAGACGGCTATGAAGTCGTCCAATCAACATTGCCGTGCTTGTTTACGGTCGAAAAAGACATCAACGACATCTCCTTCGCACCATTGCCAAACATGATTAAAGCCGCACGATACCAACCAACGATTTGGACAGCAGACGATTTAGAAGACGTCGACCGCAAACAACTAGGACTAAAAGGATCTCCAACGATTGTATCCAAAGTATGGGCGCCGCCAAAACCAGAAGGTGGCGAATTGCTCGAAGGAAGTACGAAAGAAAAAGTCGAACAATTGCTTTCGCTCGTTTTAGCGAAAAAAGAGTTGTTTCAATAGGGGGAGAGGGGCATGAACTTTGACGATTACCGGGGAATATGGGTGTATTTAGAAGTAAAAGACGGGAATATTGCGCCTGTTTCGCTTGAATTGTTGGGGGCAGGAAGACAGCTTGCCGACAAACGGAAAACAGAATTGGCAGGCGTATTAATTGGAAGCGGGGTAAAACCGCTTGCCCAAACAGCGGTTACGTACGGCGCAGACGTCGTTTACGTATACGATGACCCAATTTTTGCATATTATCGAACCGAGCCATACATGCGCGCATTGCTCGATTGTTGCGAGAAACATAAACCGGAAGTGCTGCTATATGGGGCAACACCGACGGGAAAAGATTTAGCAAGCGCCATCGCCACCGATTTACCGACAGGCTTAACGGCCGATACGACGATCCTCGATATTGAAGAAGACACCGGGTTATTATTGGCGAGCCGTCCTGCATTTGGCGGAAACATTATGGCGACGATTTTATGTAAAAAATATCGTCCACAAATGGCGACCGTTCGTCCGAAAGTGATGAAAGCGCTACCACCAGATCCGTCGCGAACAGGGAGAATTGTAGAAGAGCATATTGCATTGCGCGAAGAAGAGATGCGGACGAAAGTATTAGAGATTGTAAGAGAAACGACGAAAAAAGCGCGGATTGATGAAGCAGATATTATTGTTGCTGGCGGAAAAGGCATGGGAAGCAAAGAAGGGTTTCAACTCATTCATCAACTAGCCGAAGTGCTTGGCGGTGCGGTTGGGGCGAGCCGTGATGTCGTCGAAGCAGGATGGATTGACCATCATCACCAAGTCGGACAAACGGGTGTGACGGTGACGCCAAAAATTTATTTTGCGATCGGCATTTCTGGCGCGATCCAGCACGTCGTCGGCATGCAAAATTCCGAGCTCATTATCGCCATCAACAAAGACCCGAACGCACCGATTTTCCAATCATGCCACTACGGCATTGTTGGCGATGCGTTTGAAATCATCCCGCTGTTAATCGAACGGTTCAAAGAAGAAATTCCGAAGGTAAAAGCAGCTGCCGATGTGAAGGAGGAGATTCGCCATGCCTGAAAAATTTGACTGTATCGTCGTTGGCGCAGGTCCAGCTGGAACGGCCTGTGCGTATGAACTAGCAAAAGCAGGGGTCAACGTGCTGCTTTTAGAGCGCGGCGAATACCCAGGTGCGAAAAACGTTATGGGCGGCGTATTGTATCGTAAAATGATGGAAGACATCATTCCGGAGTTTTATAAAGAAGCGCCATTAGAACGGCCGATCGTTGAACAACGGTTTATGATGATGGATAAAGAATCGGCTATCACGTTTAGCTATAAAGGGTTAGAGTGGGGACGTGAGCCGTACAACAATTTTACCGTATTGCGTGCGAAATTTGACCAATGGTTTGCGGAAAAAGCAGTGGAACAGGGGGCGCTTCTCGTTTGTGAGACCGTAGCGGTCGAATGTATCGTCGAAAACGGGCGCGTCGTTGGCGTTCGGACGGATCGGCCAGATGGCGATATTTATGCCGATGTCGTCGTATTAGCGGACGGCGTCAACTCCCTTTTAGCAAAACAGCTCGGCTTCCATCGTGAATGGCGGCCAGATGAAGTCGCTTTAGCGACGATGGAAATTTTAAAGCTAGATAAAACCGTCATTGAAGACCGCTTTAATCTCGAGCCAAACCAAGGCTGTACGATCGAGATTTTTGGCGATGCGACGAAAGGAATTGTTGGTACGGGCTTTTTATATACGAATAAAGACACGCTTAGCATTGGTGTCGGAACGCTGTTATCTGGGCTGATTAAGCATAAAATGAAACCGTATGATTTGCTTGAATACGTGAAAAATCACCCGATGATTCGTCCGTACATTCAAGGAAGCGAGCCGGTCGAATATTTGGCGCATTTAATTCCAGAAGGCGGCTATCATTCGATTCCGAAAGTCGCAGGCAATGGAGTGCTCGTCGTCGGCGATGCAGCGCAACTTGTCAATGCGATTCATCGCGAAGGATCGAATATGGCGATGACATCTGGCCGACTAGCAGCAGAAACTATTATCATGGCGAAGGCGCAAAACGACTTTTCGGAAAGCATGCTTGACCAGTACCGGATGAAATTGATGGAAAGCTTTATCGGGCAAGATTTGAAAAAATATAAAGATGCGACGCATCATTTTGAGCGATTCCCGCAATATTTTGAGCAATATATCCCAATGATGAACCGCGCCGCAAGCCAAATGTTTACCGTCGACGGCGCATCGAAATGGGAAAAACAGCAAAAAATTTGGCGTGACCTCGGCTCGGCGAAACAAAAATTTAAGCTGGCGCGCGATATGATGAAAGCATGGAAGGTGATGAAATGATGAAAGCGCAAACGATTGAAGAAAAGCAATATTTAGTCCGCTTCAACGCAGATACGAAATCGCATCTTCACGTGCTTGACCCGAATATTTGCTTAACGAAATGCCCAGATAAAATTTGCACGATTTTTTGCCCAGCGTCTGTCTATAAATGGGAAGAAGTTCGGATGCACGTCGGCTACGAGGGATGTCACGAATGCGGAAGCTGTCGCATCGGCTGCCCGTACGAAAACATTCAATGGGAATATCCACGCGGCGGCTATGGCATCGTCTTCCGTTTAGGGTGATCGCCATGTTTCACATCGGAGATTGCGTCGTCTATACGGATGGAACGAGAGGAATTGTGTTAGAAGTGACTGCCGATCGTTGCCACATCTTATGGGAAGATTACTTCGTCAGCTGGGAGAAAAAAGAACTGTTAAAAGTCGATGAAGAGCTAACAAAAAAACAAACAATTCGCGTTTCTTCTCATGTGAGCCACCCTCTATCGTAGGGTGGTTTTTATATACAATTTATTTCGGGAAATGTCTGTATGGAAAGAACATATGAGTTTATAATTGGAATTAGAAAGTGGTAAAGATAAGAAGATAAGAATAAGGTGGATTTTATGTTCTTTCAACTGTTATACTCACTTATTATTACGTTTTTGTTGTATGTGATTATTGAACGAAAAGGAAAACCGCGAGAAAAGATACTGTTTTACACGTGTATTTTCATTTTTCTTTTTCTGTTATCCCGATTGTGAAGATAGTATGAAAAAAATTTTGAAGAAGGCATTCCTATCGACTGCGTTGTTGTTCTTGTCGCTTTCACTATTAAGCTCATGTTTTTTTTGCATTTTCTGTTTTCGTTGTTGCTCATTTTGCTTGTTTGTGCAGTGACAGAAGGTGTCGTCGCAACGCTTGTATCGATGCCATTTTACCCGTCGGTTGCTTTTGTCTTGATGTTGGAGCAGTTAGATACAATATCGGAAGAAGATTATTTGCGAACGGTTAGCTTCATCATTTCCACCATCCCATATGGGGTGGTTTTTTGTTATACTTGTTGCATCGATACATAGAAAGGACAACGAAGATGGAACGAGGACATTTGTTATTAATTGATGGAATGGCGTTATTGTTTCGGTCGTTTTATGCGACAGCGCCGAGATGGATGATGAATAGCCGTGGGGTGCCGACGAATGCGGTATATGGGGTAGTGAAACAAATCGAAGCGGCGACAAATGTACTTCAACCAACGCATGTCGTTTGTTGTTGGGATATGGGAAGTACGACGTTTCGCACCGAATGGTTTCCAGACTATAAGGCAAATCGTGGCGAGCCGCCGCATGAATTAATTCCGCAGTTTGATTTAGCGAAAGAAGTGGTTGCGATGCTTGGCATTCCGAATATCGGTGTGCTCGGTGCCGAGGCGGACGATTGCATCGGCTCGCTCGTCAAGCAATATCGCGAACATATGCAAATTTCTATTATGACAGGAGACCGCGATTTATTTCAGCTTCTTTCGGAACATGTCACTGTTTATTTGTTGGCAAAAGGCATTGGCAACTATGAGGCGTATACGCTCGAACGCTTTACTCAAGAAAAAGGGATTCAGCCTCATCAGCTTATTGATGTGAAGGCGCTTATGGGGGATGTAAGCGACAATTATCCAGGCGTGCGCGGCATCGGCGAAAAACAAGCGTTTAAACTTATTCAACAGTACGGTTCGATTGAAGGAATCTTGGAAAACTTAGCGAACTTAACAAACGCACAGCAACAAAAAATAACCGAACATCTCGACTTGCTTCATTTGTCGCGCAAACTAGCAGCCATTCATTGCGATATCCCAATTTCGTTGCGATTGGAAGAAGCAAAGTGGGATGGCGAGCCTAAGCGATTTATGGAAGTGTTAGCAGCGATTCGGTAAGAGGTGAATACGTTTGAAAACATTAAAAGGAAAAAAGGCGGTAGTAACAGGAGTAAGCCGGCAAAACGGAATCGGTGCGGCAATTTGCGAGGCGCTAGCCGAAGCAGGGGCAGATATTTTTTTCACGTACTGGAGCGCATACGACCGTACGATGCCGTGGGGGATGGAGCAAGACGAACCGCTTCGCATTCAACGAAAGCTAGAAGCGCTCGGTGTCGCGTGCCATTCCTTGGAACTCGATTTATCTAAAGAAGAAGCCCCGCAAATATTGCTTGATAAGGTGTGCGAGTCATTTGGTGTACCAGACATTTTAGTAAACAACGCGTGCTATTCTGTTTCGCTTCCATATTCAGCGTTAACAAGCGAAATGTTAGATCGCCACTATTTTGTTAATGTCAGAGCGCCGATCATGTTAAGTGTGGCATTTGCCAATATGTTTGAAAAACCACAAGGCGGACGGATTATCATGATGACATCGGGGCAGTCGCTTGGGCCGATGCCGGGAGAAAGCGCATATGCAGCGACAAAAGGGGCGCTCGATGCGTTTGTGAAAACGTTCGCTGTCGAAGTAGCCGAGAAAAAGATCACCATAAACGCCATCAACCCAGGACCTACCGATACAGGATGGATGGACGAAGAACTAAAGCAGTACCTTCTTCCGAAATTTCCGTTCGGTCGAATCGGCACACCAAACGATGCCGCGCGCCTCGTTCGCTTTTTAGCAAG
>NZ_JAILZV010000010.1 GCF_023512315.1 Anoxybacillus sp. | reverse complement strand
CTGTAGTAAAATGAAAGTGCTCTTGCATGGGGATTCTCCTTTCGAATGTTGGTTGGCACTTTCATTCTACAGGAGATTCACAAGCAAGGGCTATTTTTATGCTTACTCGATTTTATCTAGCACCACGGGTTAAGTATAATATTTACTAATGAGAACTTATTTTTTGTTGAAATTTATGAAATTGAGGGAGATTTAGCGTTACAAACAGATAACCAAGAATCTTTAACCTCCACATTAACTAATAATATACTGCAACCTAAATCAGCCGACGCTGCAACTTATTATACAGGTACCGTTTCAAAAACATATGTTGCTTATAGTTGGGTTGGTCTTCCTCTTTGGGAAATTTATACAAAAGGTGAATTTAGATACGATAAATCTACTGTAACCCCATATTTTTATGACGGATGGGTAAAAAAACGTTTTACTGGTTTTATATGGCAAATAGACAACTACGGAGAGGGGACAACAATTGCAGCTGATGGTTCTTGGGCAACAGTATATACAAGAGCCAATTTTCACTATGGGTTAGAATATTCAGGAATAGGACTTGTTGTTCAATACTTAGACGTAAGAAATCAAATCAAGTGTGATAAGTATGGTAATATTTTTAAAGACACTATTATCCGATAAAGTAATTAAGAGAAGGAGGCGATTAAATGGGACGGTTTCGGAAAAAAGATTATATAATATCTTTTTTCTTTCTGCTCTTATCCTTTGTTATAAGTATTACACCAGTTAATGGAATAATTGTACCCATAATAAAATCTTTTTTCGCGGCATTAATTGGTGCTTTATTGCTAGGGACAATTACTAATTTAATTTTTCCAAAAAAAACACGACCAACCGCTTAAAAGAAAAAACTTGTTATGGGGCTATTTTATAAATCTCTAATTAATGAAGGAAACGGAAAAAATAACTCGTTTTTCTTCACTTGCTTTTGTGTCTTTTCAATGGTGTAACTCATATTTCGCACCTTGGTAGAGCGGAACAAAAGGATTTTTTATTCAGTTTTTTAGAATAACTTTTAAACCAACACCACCGGTGGTGATATCCTTTTTTTACCATCGGTGGTTGTTCCTTATTTTATCAGACGTAAATACTCTCGTCCATCCCTAATCCTTGCAGAGTCCTTCGCTGCTCGTACGTGAGTGGTTGCCCTAACGTGCGCTGGATTCGTCCATCGGGCAGTTCCAACAGGACGACTCTGACATACCAAAACAATGGAAAAATCGCTTGTCCAGTCGGTCGGGTCAGTTTCCGTCCTCCCGCCCCCTTTAATGGGTGTTCCGGGGTGATGAACTGACGCACCCGGCGCTGGAAGACGCGGTAAATCGCCAAGGCCAACAGAAACAAATCACCCAATACCGCGACCCGTTCCGGTTTTTTTACGTAAATCTCATCCGTAAAGAACGGGTCTTTCAAGAAAGAGAAGTTCATTTCCACCGAGATTTGGCCTTTATACAATTTCAAGATTTCTTTCGCATCCATCGGTTGACCTTTCCATTCCTCCGGAACGGTCGTGACAAGGACAAACCGGGACGCTTTCCGTCTTGCCTGTTCCCACGCAGTTTGGTCGAATTCCACGTTCAAGCGCAGGGCGTACAGCGTCTCCATGTTCGGTTCCGCTGCTTTTTCGGGCGCACGATCGCTTCGACCGACGCCTCGACGCGATGGAACCGAAGACGAAGGGATGCCTTTAGAGACGCTAGGGCTTGTTCCGCATCTCCCCGGCACGAAAACAGACGGCTTTCCCACTGAGTTTGTTTCTGCCGAAGAAGCTCTGCTTCTTGGTTTCGTTCTTTTTCGAGCGTCTTTCCTTTTCGTTGGTCGAGCGCGCTGGATTCAACGACAATCAACCGAACCGAATGACCTTCGTACGTCGATGTCGTTTCCCACACCCGGTAGGTGGCTCCATTTTTCTCCGCTAAGGAGAATGGCGGACGATGGCATCGTCGTTGAACCAAGAAGGGGATAGCCTTGGTCGGATTAGCTTAGGCAAATCGATGTCATGCGCCCATCGTTCCACATGAGCGAGTGCTTGCTGACCGCTCAAAATATCCAAGGTGAGCAGCCAGACCACATCACTGGCTCGGGTTTGGCATTGGGGATCCACCGGAACGAGACGATCAATCAACGGAGGAAGGCCAAGATCCTTGAAAATGGTACTTATTATATTTAAATAGGAACTTTCATAAATGGCACGGATTTGAACGCTCATGATGTAGAAACTCCTTTGCTCTCCTTGTGTTTCAAGGATTCATTCGACATGAAGATAAAAAAATCCTCCAGATGTTTGTCGAGAGGGTGCGAAATGTAAGATTTCATTAGAAAACCCCTTTGTTACACATGCGTAACAAAGGGTTCGTTTTTTGGGTTTACGTGAAGGGAGAGAAAGACGTCTTCGAGCGTGCGGCATCGATACGTTCGGTAAATGTCGGGCAACGTGCCATACGCTTTCACTTCTCCTTGGAACATAATTGCTACCCGGTCGGCGATTTCGACAACATCACGCATAATATGACTGCTAAGGAGAATTGTTTTTCCGTTGTTTCGCAACTCACGAATAAGTTGCTTAAACTGAATCACCCAATACGGATCTAATCCGTTTGTTGGCTCATCGAAAATATAAAGGTCAACGTCGGAAAGCAGGCATTGCGCGAGATTTAAGCGTTGTGACATCCCTTTAGAGAAGGAGCCAACTTTTTGATGTCGCTCTTCCCATAACCCAACTTTTTTCAACGTTGCTTCCATCGTCGCCATACTTGTATTTAAAAACTTTCCGTAATAGCTGGTAATTTCAAGCGGGGTCAATTCTTTCGGAAAGTTCATATGATCAGGCATATAAGCAAAGCAAGCTCTTTTACAGATGGTCGGTTTTTTTCGAGTAAGCGTGTTTCCCAGCTTGGCGATTTTTTTCTCGGAGCATGTTTTTTTCGTGATGTTGCGCTTGATTGTCGCGCGCTTTTTTATCATTGTCGCTCGTATGTGGCATCTCGGTGCACCCCTTTCTAAATCATACACCGATAGTTTGGACGGCTAGGCGTCGATGTATTCGTTTAAGAAAAAGAGCGCTAACGTCCCTGGACCGGCGTGGGCGCCGATTGCCCCTCCAATTGGCGAGATAAAGAAGCGAGTGCAGCCAAATTTTTCTTCAATCATCCGCTTTAATTCTAACGCTGCTTCTTCATCATCGCCGTGGCTGATGCCGATGACTTGTTTTTGTAAGTCGTTTCCGCGCTCCTCCATTAGTTCAATCATTCGCTTGAACACTTTTTTACGGCCGCGAATTTTTTCGATTGGAATTAATTTTCCGTCTTCAACATGAAGCAGCGGCTTAATGTTTAATATCCCACCGACAAACGCAGACGTCTTGCTAATGCGTCCACCGCGCGCAAGAAACTCTAAGTCGTCGACGGTAAAAATATGCTCCATATGGCGGCAGTAGGCGCTAATCGTTTCACATAGCTGCTCGTACGGCATTCCTTTTTGTGCAAGTTCGCTCGCTTTCATCACGACAAGCCCTAAACCGAGCGAAGCACATTTGGAGTCGATAATCGTTAATTGCAATTCAGGATATTGCTCAAGCACTTCTTCGCGCACCATCATAGCTGTTTGGTACGTTCCTGATAATTGGGACGAAAAGGCGATATATATCGCGGATTGTTTTGATTGAGCGAGCTCGATAAACAGCTCTTTCATTTTTAACGGGCTTGCTTGCGACGTTTTTGCCACTTCACCGTTTCGCATCGCATCATACACTTGTTTTGGCTCGATCGTGACAAAGTCTTCATAATCATTGTTATTCAAATGGACGATAAGCGGAAGAAAAGAAATATTTCGCTCTTGTAAAAAAGAGTATGGCAAATCACAGCCGCTATCGGCTACAATGTGAATGGACATAATACTCACCTACTTATTTCATCATTTTGCTCTTAAATAAGTGTAACGATTTTTAAATGAAAAAACAATTTTCTGTTTGGTCATGAGGTGAAAAAATGGCTTGGTTGCAAATAAAAAAATTAGCGGTTGTACTGATTGGTGCGTTGTTAAACGCTGTAGCACTCAATTTCTTTTTAATTCCGGCAAATGTTTATACGAGCGGATTTGCTGGGATTGCTCAGCTTACGTCGAAATTAGTCGCGGACTATACCCCTTATCATCTTTCGACAGGAATGTTGTTGTTCCTGCTGAACGTTCCGGTCGCGATTTTAGGATGGAAGCAAGTAGGGAAGTCGTTTACGCTTTATAGTTTTTTGAGCGTTTTGTTTATGTCGCTTTTTTTAGAAATGATTCCGGTGAAAAGAGTGGCTGACGACATTTTGTTAAATGCTGTATTTGGCGGAGTCATCGGGGCAATCGGGGTTGGCTGGACGCTCAAGTGGGGGGCTTCGACCGGTGGGCTTGATATTATTGCCTTAGTATTGTCGCGTATGAAAGACCGTCCTGTCGGTACGTATTTTTTTGCGTTGAATGCAGTCATTATTTTAACGGCAGGATATATATACGGCTGGGAAAAGGCGCTCTATACGCTTGTGACGCTATATGCCTCAACAAGGGTCATTGACGCCATTCATACTCGACATCAAAAGCTGACCGCGATGATTGTAACAAACAAAGGAGAGGAACTAAAAAAAGCGATCCACGCCAAACTCGTCCGCGGCATTACGACGATTCCGGCTACCGGTGCTTTTTCACAAGAAAAGAAAGATGTATTAATGATCGTTCTTACGAGATACGAGCTCTTTGACTTAGAGCGAATCATTAAAGAAGTAGACCCACAAGCGTTCACTAACATCGTCCAAACAACGGCGGTGTTTGGGTTTTTTCGGAAAGAATAAGTGGTAGCAACAAACCGCCTCTTTTTTGGGCGGTTTGTTGTTTTTTCTGAAACTTTTTAATGCGCTATTCGTCTAAATAAATGGATTTCATTCCAGAAATTATAAAAAGGGGGATTACAATGCAGAAAGATTGGCTTTCGAAGTTTTTAGTAGCTTCTGTGCTTGTTACAAGCACGGGACCGATTACCGCAAAAGCAGCGGAGAAGGAACTATATTTACCTTCACAGCAAAAACTGTATCAACAAGTAGGCGTCAACTCTACAGCGATTGATATGGAAGAAGTGAAGATTTCGAAAGAACAAGCGATTGAAATTGCGAAAAAAACAATTAACATTGACAAAGGGTATAAATTTCAGGGAATTACTTTTTCGACACAATGGTATGGAAATAAGCCGGTGTGGCAAATGTCGTGGTATAAAGAAGATAAAGGATACCATGGAATTTATATAACGGTAAACGCCCAAACAGGAAATGTTGTAAATATTAATATTTATCATGAAAAAGACGGCAACATGCCATTTCCACCGAAAGTAAGTTATGATCAAGCAGTGGATGTAGCGAAACAATACATTCAAAAGCTGTATCCAAAGAAATTAAACGAACTTGTCATCGATGAGCAATTGAAAAAACAGCAAGGGAGATTACCGTACGGAGAACGACGATTTTACGCGATCCGTTTTTATCAAATGGTCGATCATGTACCATATTATGAAAACAATATTATGATAACGATTGATGGGAATGGGGAAATTCGGAACTTTGAATATAATTGGAATGATGAAGTAACATTTGAAAAGAAGGAAAACGTCATTTCTTTAGACGAAGCAAGAAAGTTGTTAAAAGACCGCATGGAATTAGAGTTACGTTACCAAATCGACTATTCATCGAAGCAGGCTCCAAAATTAATCTACGTACCGAAAACGAATGCATATCCATATTATCAAGCGAACTTTAATGCCATTATCGACGCTCATACCGGAAAATTTATTGATATGTACGGAAAACCGGTGGAGCAAACAGCACCGATAGACGATAAGCCGTTAGCAGAAAGCGCTACTCCTTTGCCGCCGCGAAGCAAAGAATTAACGCAAAAAGAAGCCATAGAAGCAGTGAAACGAACAATGGAGCTGCCGGATTCTATCGAACTTGATTCGGTGAATTACGAAGACCGGGGGGAAACTTCTGTATGGGTGCTTGGCTTTCGAGATAATGGAGAAGATACCAACTATATGTATGCAGAAATAAATGCAAAAACAGGGGAACTTACTCGATTTGACCGCAATGTGATGTACTATAAAGAATCGGAAGCAAACAAAAACCCGCAGGTGAACTACACGAAAGAACAGGCACTTGAAATCGCAAAAAATTTTGTAAAAAAAGTGGCTCCTGATAAAGTGGATCGTTTATATGCTACGTTGCCGCAGGAAGTACGGTATGACAGCAAATCGAACCCGCTCTTTTACGAAATGTACTTTTATCGCAAAGAAAATGGAATTCCAGTACAAGGACAAGGAATAAGTGTAGCCGTTTCTGCGGAAACAGGAAAAATTATTCGTTTCTTTACCGAGTGGCGTAACGTATCGTTTCCGTTGCCAACCAAAGTCGTTTCGCTAGAAAAAGCAGAAGAAATGTATTTAGAGGATAAAAAGCTTGCCTTAAGCTACTTTACGACCTTAACGGTGGATGAAAAAAGAAATAGCACAGCTATTTTAGTTTATCAACCAACCCCGTCTTGGGAGGAAAAATATTTAGATGCCGTTGATGGGAAATGGAAAGATGCTTCCACTGGAAGGGTAGTCGACGACCAAAATGTAGCAACAGATATAAAAGGACATAAACAAGAACAGGCGCTGCAAGCAATGATTGATTACAATATATACGATGTGGAAAACGGGAAAGTATATCCAGAGCGAGTAGTGACAAAAGGGGAATTTGTCGAGGTTGTCATGAGAGCGATTGGGGATTACGGAACGTGGTATAATGAGAACGCAGCCGCACCATTCAAAGATGTAAAAAAAGAGGCAGACTACTACCCGTATTTACAAAGAGCGGTTGACCGCAGATTAATTAAAGTAGATGAAGAATATTTTCACCCGACAAGCCAAGTAACGCGAGAATTTGTCGCCGTGACCCTTGTTCGTGCGTTAGGATATGATAAGCTTGCTTCGCAAACCGATTTGTTTCCGATTTCGTTTAAAGATGCAAATAAGATTCAACATAAAGGTCATGTTGGGTTGATTAGTAAATTAAAAATTATGCCTGGAACGAAATCGAAAGAGTTTCAACCATCCTCTTCGTTAACAAGGGCTGATTTAGCAGTGATTATTTATCGGTTTATGAATAAGTATCCAGATATCGCAGGAAATTAAGAAAAGCGCAAAGCGCCCGCCTATCGGCGAAGATCGCACAAGCCCCACCGAGGAGGGGTTGTCCATGGCGCTTGGAGCTAGACGGCGCTCCACCTAATTGCAAAATTTTATGCTTTCCTACCTCTTAACAAAAAGCGATGCGGGTTTTCCGCATCGCTATTTAAGCTGATCCAATTCTTCTTGCAGCTGGCGCAGTTGCGCTTTTTCGGCTACGTTAGAATGAGCATAAGCAGAAGACAGGGCGTTTTTAGCGATGGCAATTGCTTCGTCCATATGATCTGCTTGCTCGTTTGCTGCTTGTTTTGCCAGCATGACCGCTTTTTTTGCTTCTTGGAATAGACGATTGCTCATCGTCACTCGCCTCCAATCGACATATCGATCGCTTGTCTTGCTTTTCGTTCTTCTGCCTCTGCATACGTCATATGATAAGGAATTCGCTCATCGTGTTTTTCGATTGTATCGACGCTTTGTTGAATGAATCGCTTCGATTTATTTCGTTTGCCCAAGACGCATTCCCCCTTAAAAAGTGAAGACGCAACGTGCGTCACTTTTATTGTAGCCACAACGAGGAAGCGTTAGTAAGGCAATTGCTTACAACTTTAACAGCGCCTTTAAATAAACGCCGATGCCGTCTTCTTCGTTCGTTTTTGTTATATCGTTCGCCACCTGTTTCAGCGGCTCAATGGCGTTCCCCATCGCAATGCCATATCCTGCCCATTGAATCATCTCTAAATCGTTATCTTCGTCACCAAATGCGATGACACGCTCTTTTGGGATTTGGTAATATTCTGCCACACGTTCTAGCCCAAACGCTTTATGAACACCGGTGCGAACGATTTCAATAATATGCCATGGCGCTGCCCAGCGGCGATGGTGCAGCACATTGGCATGCACAGAAGACAAATAACGCTGGATAGCCTCTGCATGTTGTTCGTCGCTATGAATAAGGACGCTCGTCGGGTCCGCTTTTAGCAGTTGTCGCAAGTCACCGATTTCAATTTTCGGATTGCCAAGTTTGACAATATCTAAGAGCTTCTCATCATGCTCGTGAAAATAAACGTCGTCCATCACTTCTGCCAAAATGTTTTTGACATGGTATGTTTCGCTCACTTCAATAATTTCCTTTACCGTTTCGAGCGCAAGAGGGGAGTGGAACATTCCCCACGTATCGTCTGTTGGATGATGGACAAAAGCGCCGTTGAAATTAATCATAGGGGTTGTTAGTGCTAGCTCTTCGTAATACATCTTGCTCGCCCGATACGGTCTGCCGGTGGCGATGACGACAAGATGCCCTGCTTCTTTGGCGCGGAAAATCACTTCTTTTGTCATTTGGGAAATCGTTTTATCTTCTTTTAACAACGTTCCATCTAAATCCAATGCGATTAAATACTGTTCCATACGGTCTCCTTTACGTATCAAAATTTTTTAAATGAACGATAAAGACATTTTCAGTGTAACTCTTTTCCAAAATTTTTGTCTACATGTTACACTAAAGAAGAGAATAACAAAAAAGGGGTTTCGCAGGATGGTTATTATTCAAAACGAAAAAATTGCTGGCATTCCGGTACTTCATGTGGTGAAGGCGGAAAAGCGGCACGAAAAGCTGCCGTTGATTATGTTTGTGCACGGCTTTACGAGCGCAAAAGAACATAATCTTCATTTCGGGTATTTATTGGCGGAAGCGGGCTATCGCGTCGTGTTGCCAGATGCCATTTATCATGGCGAACGCGAACAATCGTTGACAAACGAAAAGCTTCATTTAGCATTTTGGGACATTGTTGTGCAAACGATTCATGAAGTCGGACAAGTAAAACAAGCGCTATGTGCGCAACATCTTGTCCAAGAAGACCGTATCGGTGTTGCTGGTACATCAATGGGAGGGATTGTCACTTTCGGTTCACTTGCGACATATCCTTGGATTAAAGCGGCTGTTTCGTTAATGGGAAGTCCGAACTATGAAGCGTTTTTTGATGCGCAAATTGAATTGACCAAGCAAATGCGTCTATCCATTCCATTGTCCGATGAACAGCTGAAAAAAGAACGTGAACGGTTAACACCGTACGACCTCTCAAAACAACCAGAAAAATTGCGTGGTCGTCCGCTCATGATGTGGCATGGGGAGCGTGACCAAGTCGTTCCTTACCACTATACATATGAGTTTTATCAGCAAATAAAACCACTTTATCCAAATGAGAAACTGAAATTCATTTCGGACGACGAGGCTGGCCATAAAGTGACGCGAGAAGCATTTTTAGAAACCGTCCAATGGTTTATCGAGCACGTATAAAAAGCGCAGGGCATTTGCCTTGCGCGTTCCAGTATCATCGTTTGCTATCACGAGTGTTGATTATCCATTATTTTACGAAAATCATATGACTGAACACAAGCTTTTCTGCCTCTTCCCTCGAACAAGAACGCCGGCGGGCAAATGTCATTTGCCCGCAAAGCGTTCATTGTTCGAGGAGAGCATGCTGTACGCATGCCCAGTCGGCAAGCGAACCGCTTGCCGACTACGGCAGAAAAGCTAGAAATAGAGCAGTGTCAACTGGTTTTTATTGGTTAATCAACACGCCTGGTTTGCTATCTATTTTGCCTTGTCGGCAATATTATGCGGTGAGCGGCTGCTTTTCCATTTTAAATATGTCCTAATTGCCGTAGTGCGGCTTCGCTCATTCGCTCTGGTGTCCATGGCGGATTCCACGTAATTTGTACATCGACATCTTTTACCCCTTCCATGTGTGCAAGCGCTCGTTTGACACCACCAACAATGGAATCGTGCAGCGGGCAGCCAGGGGTAGTAAGTGTCATCACAATCGACACAACCCCGTCGTCAACGCGTAAATCGTAAATTAGCCCTAAATCTACCACATTAATGCCTAGCTCTGGGTCGTATACGGTACGAAGCTGCTCCATGACCATCTCTTTTAATTCCATTTGCTTTTCCTCCCTTATTTCCGCAATACGGAGATGATTGCTCCTGCAAATAAAACAGAAAAAATGACCATACCGCCTTGCGCGGCATAAAATAACGGCAAGCTAGAAACAACAAGCGCTAGGATGACACCGACGAAGCTAATGAAAAATAACCCGCAGGCAAAAACAGTCCATTTTTCATTTATCATTTGTTTTAACGTCGGTACGTTTTCTTTGCCGATTTTTTGGCTATAGCGGTGCGTCCACCATAAAAACGGCACGATTTTATATAAATAACCGACAATGCTTAAAATAATCCATCCGAAAAGATACCCGTATATAATCACGCCAAAACCGGCCGTATTTCCTATGATCGCGAACAGAAAAGCGAATCCATGTAGGCAAAGCGCGATAGCGATTGCGAAAAGCGCAAATAAAAACGGACGATCTAATTTTTTCTTGACTCGCTTTCGCAAAATCGTTACGATATGGTAGCTAAATAGCGCAAACCCAAGCAACAACAGTCCTGTTCCACTAGCGAAAAGAGCAGAACTGTTCGTGAAAAAGCTGAAAAAGGTAACGGCGAGTCCGCTGACGTAAAAGGTGTACACATAGCGGGCAAGCGTCATCGAAAATCCGTGCGCCAACGAAAACATCGGCACCATTTTGTAAGAAAAGCCGATAATAAGCAACGTAAACCATCCGGCAATTCCTAATAATAGATGTGTTTTTAGCATGAATACATGATCTGCTATTTTGCTGTTGCTAAAAAAATGAAACGAAAGCGCTATTCCTAAAGAAACCGTCAATAGCAAGCAAAAAAGCGCTGTACTGACAAATAACGTCATGATATTTTTTGCCGGCTGTTTTTTTAGCGTCATCGCCATTTGGATGAAAAAAAGAACAAACCCGAGCATAAGCAACAAGCCAGCGAAAAACACGAACTCCATTTTCCAAAGGAAACTAATCGAAAGCAGAAAAATGCCAAGTGCGGTGATAAAAAATTGCACAAATCCTAATGTTTCGTTCCATATCGGCGTTAAAAAGGCAACTGGAACGAGTTGATACATCGCGCCCATCGCGACCATTAACGCCCAACCGAGCACTGCTAGATGCATCGCCGCCCATACGCTAGGGATACGGAACGCCCCTTGAACGAGCGATGTGCCGGAAAAAAGCAACATCGCTTCAGAAGCGATGAACGCAACGACGCCAAATAAAATAAAAGAAAACGGCAAGCGAATATTTGTTTCATACGTTTGTTGTGTCGAAGGAAACATCGTCGTCATCCCTTTGTAATCGTAATTTCAAAGCTCCCGTCCTCGCGCTCTTTCGTTTTATAAAGATAGCCAAGTTCATCAAGCTGTTCGTATAAAAACATCGGGCGGCGGTCATTAATAATCGTTAATGTCTCTCCTTTAGGAAGCGTTTCTAATGCCGCAAGCGTCCGCATCATCGGTTGCGGTGGTTCTAATCCACGATTATCTAAGATCATCGTTCTCACCCCTGCTTGACAAACGTCACTTTCCAATGTTTTTTGTCGAGTTGTTCCGCTTCATACGTAAATCCTTTCGCTTTCATTACCGCAAAAAGTGGGACGGGCTTAAACGGTGCATGTAAAATAAACGTATCACCCACTTCGAGCGGTTGAACAGCGTTCATAATTTTTTGGAACGGCTCCAACTTTTTTTGCAAATCATCACGAACATCCAACTCCACGATTTTTCCCATCGTTCTCACCCTTTCATGATCTCTTCACTTTCTATGATAGTGATTTTCACTCGTGGGTATTGTGATCTCTGTCACATATTATAAAAAAATCTCCTTTTCCAATTTTTCTGCATCAATTAAGTAATAGCCATTGTCATCAATATCGATCAGTCCTTTTCGCTTCAATTGGCTGAGCGTACGACTAATCGTTTCGCGCGATGTGCCAATCATATTGGCGAGTTCGCGGTTTGTAAAATGCGTCGTTAAGCGATGGAATCGTCCTTGCGAGACTGCGTTTGTTTTTGTCAGTCGCAATAAAAGCAAAATAATTTGTTCATACGTATTATGGAGAATTTGTTCTTCTAGGCGGTTTTGTAGGTCGATAATTTTTTCTCCCATTACGCGAAATAGTTTCATGCACAATTCTGGGTAACAAATAAGCGTTTGTTCAAATTCGACGATTGGAATGGCAATGAGCGTTGCTTCTTCCATCACTTCCGCATGGGCTGGGTAGCTTCCACGACGGAAAAAGCCAGCGTGCGGGAACATTTCTCCTGTTTGCAAAATCGACACAATTTGTTCTTTGCCGTTAATATCCGTTTTGTAAATCTTTACTGTTCCTGATTGAATAAAAAAGACACGTTCAAGCGGCTCTCCTTGCATAAAGACGAACGTTCGCGGTTTATAAACACGCACTTGAGAAATTTTCACGATTGAGTCAAGTTCTTGATCGGATAATTCCCGAAAAAGCGCGACATTTTTCAACCTTGTTTTAATCCAATCATGCGTCATATTATCCACTCCTTATGGAATTTCTAAGCAAAATTTTACGTTGTTTTCTATTGAGAAGCTGTGACATAAATCATAACTTTTCGTGAACGTGTGACGAAAATCATAGGGAACGTTTGCGACATCTCACATAACGGAACATTTTTCAGCGCTACAATGAGAACGAAAGAAACGAAAAGGAAGGTGGAGGGATATGGAAATAAACCGGAACGTTCGCGCATCGGTCGCTCGTTCAACGCAAAACAGCTTTTTAAAGTCTGTCTTAATCTTTACTATTTTAATCAGTTTTACCGTTCTATTAGTCGGCGGATATTGGATTTTTAAAGAAATGGCGCCGCGCCCGAAAGAAGTCCGCAGCGAGAGCGGGGAAGTGTTATTGACAAAAGAATCGATTATCGGCGGTCAATCGGTGTTCCAAAAATACGGGTTGATGGATTATGGAACGGTTCTCGGGCACGGTTCTTACATGGGACCTGACTACACTGCCCAAGCATTAAAAGTGTATACGGAAGGAATGCAAGACTATAAAGCAAACGAATTGTACCATAAGCCATTTAAGCAACTATCGAGCGATGAACAACAAATCGTTCGCCAAAAAGTTATGAAAGAAATGAAGAAAAACCGCTATAACCCTGCAACAGATGTGCTCGTTTTAACGGATGCGCAAGTGTATGGATTAGAGCAAGTGCGGGATTACTACAAAAACGTATTTACAAACGGCGATGGCTGGGGATTGAAAAAAGGGCTTATTCAAGAAAGCCACATGCCAAAAGATGGTCGTGCTTGGGTAGCGAGCGGTGACCAAACGAAACAAATTGCTGATTTCTTCTTCTGGACAGCGTGGCTATCGAGTACGTTGCGAAACGGGGATACGATTACGTACACGAACAACTGGCCATATTATGAAGATGCGGGAAATACGATGTCGTTCTCTGCGATTTGGTGGAGCGGGGCAAGTGCAACGATTTTAGTGTTATTTGTTGCGATTATTTTATTCATTCAGCACCGTTATCAACTTAGCATGCAAGAAGCGTATAAAGACGGTCAATTCCCGATTATCGATTTACGCAAACAACCGTTAACCGCTTCACAAGTAAAAACAGGGAAATATTTCGCGGTTGTTTCCGTTTTATTCTTCGTTCAGTCGATGTTCGGGGCGCTGTTGGCGCACTACTATGTCGAGCCAGATAGCTTTTTCGGTATCAAATGGATTCATGACATTCTGCCATTTAATATTGCCAAAGGGTATCATTTGCAACTAGCGATTTTCTGGATTGCTACTTCATGGCTAGGCATGGGGATTTTCATTGCACCGCTTGTCGGTGGCTACGAGCCGAAAAAACAAGGGCTGCTTGTCGATGTACTGTTCTGGGCGCTCGTTGTGCTCGTCGGTGGAAGTATGCTCGGTGAATGGCTAGGAGTGAACGGTTACTTAGGAAATGAGTGGTTCTTGTTCGGTAATCAAGGATGGGAATATATTGAATTAGGTCGGATTTGGCAAATTGTCTTAGTTGTCGGCATGTTGATTTGGTTGTTTATTGTGTACCGTGGAATTAAGAGCGGATTGAAACGCGAGAGCGATAAAGGCGGGCTAATCCACTTGCTATTCTACTCAGCAATCGCCGTTCCGTTCTTTTACGTGTTCGCGTTCTTTATTAATCCAGATACGAACTTTACGATGGCCGATTTCTGGAGATGGTGGATTATTCACTTATGGGTAGAAGGAATTTTTGAAGTATTTGCCGTTGTCGTTATCGGCTTCTTGTTAGTACAAATGAAATTAGTAACGAAAAAATCAACCGTTCGCGCGCTTTATTTCCAATTCATTATTTTGCTTGGCAGCGGCGTTATCGGAATTGGTCACCATTATTACTACAACGGTTCGGCAGAAGTATGGATCGGGCTTGGTGCCGTCTTCTCCGCGCTCGAGGTGATTCCGCTTACGTTGCTTGTCCTTGAAGCGTATGAGCAGTACAAAATGATGCGCGATGGCGGAGTTGACTTCCCGTATAAAGCGACGTTCTGGTTTTTAATTTCGACAGCGATTTGGAACTTAGTCGGTGCAGGGGTGCTCGGTTTCTTAATTAACTTGCCAGCCGTCAGCTATTTTGAACACGGACAATTTTTAACGCCGACGCACGGCCACGGCGCGATGATGGGCGTGTACGGGATGTTCGGTATTGCCGTATTGCTTTATTCGCTCCGCAACATCGTCAAACCAGAAGCGTGGAACGACAAATGGTTGAAATTCGCATGCTGGATGTTAAACATCGGGCTTGCCGGAATGATTGTGGTGACATTGTTGCCGATTGGCATTATGCAATTAAAAGAAGCGTTCTTGCACGGTTATTGGGCATCGCGTTCGCCAGAGTTTCTAAAACAAGACATTGTGCAAAACTTACTTACGCTTCGTTCGATTCCAGACACGATTTTCTTAGTAGGGGTCATTACGCTTATGGTCTTTAGCGTCAAAGCGTTGTTCCATTTGCGCAAACCGACCCATCAAGAAGAACAAGCGCTACCAGTTCCGGACTTAGCGAAAGAAGTAGAGTAAAAACAAAATTGTCCTAAGAGTGGTTGCTCTTAGGACAATTTTGTTTAAAAAAAGAGGATTCGGGGTCCTCCTTCGCTAATGTTTTTTTATGTCTTTTTTCTCATAACACTCAAAGCAATACAACGTTTCTTTTTCGCCGCTAATGACACCGTTTAAAAAACCGGATAAACAATGAATCGGTTTGCCGCACTTTGCACAAAAGCCGACGAACTCTTCCAAGGGCTATTCCCCTTTCAAACGTATTGAGATTTTTCATAACGGACTGTGACGCCTGTCACTTCATGGACAACCTCTAGCCGTTATGATGTGTATATAAATCATTATACTATAAAGGAGGTTCGTTTTATGAGCCAATTTGCTGCAAAAATTTATGCACCTGCATATGAACCGAAAGATAGACATCCAGCGATTTTCCGTTTATTTGACAGCTTAAAATCAGGAGAAGTGATGGAGTTAACGAACGACCATGACCCGCGTCCGCTTCATTACCAATTTATGATGGAGCGAGAAGGACAGTTCACGTGGGAATATTTAGAAGAAGGTCCAGACGTCTGGCGTGTCGCCATTGGGGAAAAATAACACACGGTTCCCGATTCAACGGGAACCTTTTCTTTTTTCGTTTGACATGGTAAAGTGAAACAAAAATGGACGAGGTGATTGCGGTGTTCCGAATGGCTGGGGCGATTTTGGCAGGGGGAGAATCACGCCGTTTTGGCAGCCCGAAGGCGTTTGCAAAGAAAAATGGCGTGTATTTTTTTCAACGCGCGGTTGAAGCGTTGCGCCCATCTGTCGAAGAACTATATATTGTCAGCCATCCGACGCTTGTGGCACGCTTTCAACAAGAAGCAAGCGAAAAAGTGATTGTCGATGACGAAAAATACCGCGGCCAAGGCCCGCTTGCTGGCATTTATACCGTCATGAAGCAAACGGAGGCGGACTGGGTATTTGTCCTTCCGTGCGATATGCCGTACATAACAGACCGGACGGTTGAAAAAATGGTTTCCTGTATCGATGATTCGTTCGATATCGTTGTTTCTGCTCATTTTGGGCGCGTTCAACCGCTTGTTGGCGCATACCATCGTCGAGTGGTTGCCGATATGGAACAACTGTTGATGGCGGGAAATAACCGGATGTTTTTATTGCTAGAAAAACGTCGCGTTCGCTATGTAAATGAAACGGACTTTTCCGAAGAGCCACGCGTTTTTCGCAACATGAACTACGCAACAGAATGTGGCGATATTGTGACAGAAAAAGAGTTGTGATGAACATCACACGCCTCCTCTCTTCGGATGATTTACAATGGAAACGAGGAGGGGAAAGCTGTGCGAGACTTTCAACAAAATCCATTTATCGTGATTTGGGAGCTGACGAGAGCCTGTCAGTTAAAATGCCTTCATTGCCGGGCGGAAGCGCAATATCACCGCGACCCGCGCGAATTGACGTTGGAGGAAGGCAAAAAGTTAATCGATGACATTTATGACATGGAGCAGCCGTTGCTTGTGTTTACCGGCGGAGATCCGTTAATGCGGCCAGATGTATACGATATCGCCAAATATGCAATCGATAAAGGATTGCGCGTCTCGATGACACCAAGCGCGACGCCAAATGTGACGAAAGAGGCGATTCGTAAAGCGAAAGAAGTAGGGTTAGCGCGCTGGGCGTTTAGCTTGGACGGACCGACCGCTGAAATTCACGACCATTTCCGTGGAACGAGCGGATCATTTGATTTAACGATGAAAGCGATTCAATATTTGCACGAACTAGATATTCCGATTCAAATTAATACCGTTATTTCTCGCTACAATGTGCACGTGCTCGACGAAATGGTAGCGCTTGTTGAAAAGCTCGGCTGCGTGCTTTGGAGCGTCTTTTTCCTCGTGCCGACGGGGCGGGGAAAAGAAACGGACATGATTTCGCCAGTAGAACATGAAAAAGTGTTTCATTGGTTATATGAAACAAGTAAGCGCGTGCCGTTTGACATTAAAACGACGGCAGGGCAACATTACCGCCGTGTTGTGTTGCAGCAAAAAATGCGTGAAAAACAAACAACAGGCGAGATTCGGTATGAAGATGTACTGATGAAAGGGCTCACAGGCCAAGTCGACGGTCTTGGACGCGCGCCAAAAGGAGTAAATGATGGTAACGGATTTGTGTTTATTTCCCATATCGGCGACGTGTATCCGAGCGGTTTGTTGCCGGTAAAAGCAGGGAACGTACGAGAAACGCCGCTCGCTGAGATTTATCGTAACTCGCCGATTTTTCAAGATTTGCGCAACCCAGACAAATACAAAGGAAAGTGCGGTGTCTGTGAGTTTCGCTACGTTTGTGGTGGCTCGCGTTCACGGGCGTATGCGGTCACAGGCGACTATTTAGAAAGTGAGCCGTTCTGCATTTATATTCCAAAAGCATTACGAAAAAACTGACTCGAATCGTGGGTCAGTTTTTTTCATAATTCCTCCCTTTTTCGCTCACACTGTAATTAGTGACGGACCTCACATTTTTTTAACAAATATGTGACAGTACGAAAAAGTGTGATAAACTTCACAAATTTTCTTTCCTGAATTCCGTATGATGAGGGTGACAACAACGCCTAGGGTTGTTGAAGAGGAGGGGAAAGGGACATGAGGTTAAAAGAATTTTTAAAAGTCGGGCATTTGCCGACATTGCTTTCATCTTTCTTCTATTTCGACGTTAGTTTTATGATTTGGGTCATTTTAGGAGCGACAGGGACGTTTATTGTGGAAGATTTAGGATTGAGTCCTGCGCAAAAAGGAATGATGGTCGGAATTCCGGTGTTAGGTGGAGCGATTCTTCGCATTCCGATGGGATTGTTAGCCGACCGCTTCGGAGGAAAGAAAATCGGGATTATCGGTATGTTGTTAACGATGATTCCACTTCTTTGGGGCTGGCTGTTAGCGGATAGTTTGCCACAAATTTATGCGCTCGGCCTTTTGTTAGGGGTAGCAGGAGCAAGTTTTGCGGTAGCGCTACCATTAGCCAGTCGTTGGTATCCGAAAGAACATCAAGGATTGGCAATGGGGATTGCTGGAGCAGGAAACAGTGGTACCGTATTGGCGATGTTATTCGGTCCACGCATTGCCGAAGCATATGGCTGGAATAGTGTATTCGGTTTGGCGCTCATTCCGTTACTCGTTGCGCTCATTGTCTTTATCCTTTTTGCCAAAGACTGCCCGACAGCGGTGAAGCCAACGAAAGTATCCGAATATGCTCGCGTTATCAAAATGAAAGAAACGTGGCTGTTCAGCTTTTTTTACAGCCTATCGTTCGGCGGGTTTGTCGGCATGACGAGTTATTTAACGTTATTCTTTTTCGATCAATACGGTGTCAGCAAAGTCACGGCTGGCGATTTCGTCACACTTGTTGTATTTGCCGGCAGTTTTGTTCGCCCAATTGGCGGGTATTTAGCGGATAAATACGGAGGAATGAATTTGCTCGTTTGGCTATTTATCGGCGCGACGATTACGTTGACGATTGTCGGTTTTCTTCCGCCAGTTTACGTCGCATTATCGCTTTTATTCGTCACACTTATCTTTTTCGGAACAGCAAACGGGGCATTGTTCCAAGTCATCCCGAACGTTTTTCCAAAAGAAGTCGGTTTGCTCACGGGATTTGTTGGAGCGGCCGGCGGATTAGGCGGATTCTTTTTGCCGAACATTTTAGGCACATTTAAGCAATGGACGAATTCGTATGCGTACGGATTTTGGTGGGTCGCCGCTACGATGTTAGTTGCCGTCTTGTTCATGAACTATTTACGAAAAAAAGTAAATGAAACGCACTAATTTTTTAACATTATTTGAACAATATCATTTTGTGATGAAAGTTACATTTTTTTCTTTTCCTGTTTTCTATGATGAAAACAAAAGAAATGATTTTAAAAAAGGAGAAACGAAAAATGAGCGAAACAACAAAGAAAAAAGGGAGAATCGGTTCTTACTGGAATCCAGAGGATCCAGTGTTTTGGGAAAAAGAAGGGAAAAGACACGCAAGACGTAACCTTTGGATTTCTGTTCCGACATTAATGCTTGCCTTTATCGTTTGGCAAATTTGGTCCGTTGTTGCGGCGCGCTTAAACGATATTGGGTTCCATTTTACGCAAAGCCAATTGTTTACATTGGCAGCGATTCCAGGGCTTGTCGGTGCCACACTTCGCTTCGTATATACGTTTGCCGTTGGGAAGTTTGGTGGAAGAAACTGGGTAGTGTTTTCGACCGGTATTTTGCTACTTCCAGCAATCGGCGTAGGATTAGCGGTGCAAAATCCGGACACTCCGTATGGGGTAATGTTATTGCTTGCTGCTCTTTGTGGTCTTGGCGGCGGAAACTTTTCGTCCGCACTTGCAAACATTAGCTTCTTTTATCCGAAAAAAGAAAAAGGGACGGCGCTTGGGATTAATGGTGGATTAGGAAATATGGGGGTATCGGTCGTTCATTTTGTGACCCCGCTTATCGTTACTGCTGGGGTGTTTGGTGCCATTGGCGGTGAGGCGCAAGTATTGGCCGATGGAACAAAAGTATGGTTGCAAAACGCTGCATTTATTTGGGTCATTCCGATTATTGTATTTACGATTATCGCTTATTTCGGAATGGATAATCTTCCGAACGCCAAACAGTCGGTAGCAGAACAGTTTGTCATCGTCAAACGGAAACATACATGGATTATGACATGGCTATATATCGCGACATTCGGTTCGTTTATCGGCTATGCGGCAGCGTTCCCGCTATTATTAAAATCGCAATTCCCTGAGCACGTATCGCTCGCCTTTTTAGGTGCCTTTTTAGCGGCAGCCGCTCGTCCAGTCGGTGGTTGGTTATCTGACAAACTTGGTGGTGCACGTGTAACGACATATGTCATTGTTACAATGGGGCTTGGTGCAGCCGCAGTCATGTACTTTACATTAGAAAAACAATTTGTCGGCTTCTTAATTTCGTTCTTAATTTTGTTTATTGCAGCAGGCGCAGGTTCTGGTTCGACATTCCAAATGATTCCAATCATCTTCCCGCCGAAGGAAGCAGCGCCAGTGCTTGGATTTACCGCAGCGTTTGCAGCATATGGCTCGTTCTTCATTCCGAAGTTGTTCGGATGGGCAGCGCAAAATACAGGAACACCAATTACAGCGTTTTATTTCTTCATTGCGTTTTATGTTGTATCTTTCATTTTAAACTGGTACTATTATGCTAGAAAGAATGCCGAAATTAAATGCTAATGGGAAAAGGGAATATCGTTAAACGATATTCCCTTTTTTCTGAACGGCGACAGAGGGGGAAATCGTTTGCGAAAAGGAATTGTTTTTATGATGCTTTTAAGTTTGTTGATGGGGGCATGCGCTGCAAAAACCGACCCACCTACGTTGAAAGTGGCGGCTGCGGCCGATTTAACGCTCGCTTTTCAAGAAGTCGGAAAGCGGTTTGAAGCAAAGACGGGAACGCGTGTTGTTTTTTCGTTTGGTTCGACGGGGCAGCTAGCGGAACAAATCGAAAACGGTGCGCCGTTTGATGTATTTGCTGCTGCGAACGTTCAAGCGATTGACAAGCTGACAAAAGAAAAGCTCGTTATGCCGGAAACAGCTCATGTCTATGCGTTAGGTCGCATCGGCATCGCCACGAAATTGAAATCGGTGCAAACGTTGAACGACTTATTAAAAGATGACATTAAAAAAATTGCCATCGCCAACCCTGACCATGCGCCGTACGGATTAGCAGCGAAGCAAGCGTTGCAACATGCAGGAATTTGGGAAAACGTTCAACCGAAAATTGTGTATGGCAAAAACATCGCCGATACGCTGGCATACGTAGAATCAGGAAATGCGGAAGCAGGAATTGTGGCGCTTTCGCTTATGAAGACGAGCGACGCCGATTTCCATCTTATCAAGGAAACGATGCACGCCCCAATTCAGCAAGCGGTGGCAGTAATGACCGCAACGAAACATCGGGAGGAAGCAAAGCAATTCGTTGCTTTTCTACGTAGCACGGAAGGACAGAAAATCATGAAAAAATACGGCTTTTCGCTTCCAAAGGGGAAATAGTGGTGGAGTCGCTCGATTTATTCCCGCTCTTTTTATCGCTTAAAGTAGCAACGGCAGCGACGGTGCTTGCCGCTCTGATTGGCATTCCAATCGCTTATTATTTAAGTCGCTCCCACGGAAAAGTCGCTGATTTTATCGATGCACTGACGACATTGCCGGTAATTTTGCCGCCGACCGTGCTTGGGTATTATTTGCTCGTTTTGCTTGGTCGGAAAAGCATCATCGGGGAGTTTTTAGAAAAAACGTTCGGAATCACTATCGTGTTTACGCCGTTTGGCGCAGTGCTTGCGGCTTTTGTCGTAGCTGTCCCGTTTTTAATTAAATCAGCACGTGCTGCTTTTGCTAGTATTGATCCTAATTTAATTCGTGCGGCTAAAGTATTGGGGCGCTCAGACATAAATATTTTTTTTGTTGTCATCTTTCCGCTTTCTTGGCGCGGCGTAGCGTCTGGGATTATGCTTGTCTTTGCTCGAGCGCTCGGTGATTTTGGTGCCACGTTAATGGTTGCAGGCAATATTCCGAATGAAACGTTAACAATGCCAGTAGCCATTTACGACGCGTTGCTTGCGGGCAACCATCGGCTAGCGAATGTGCTTGTTATCATCATGACGAGTGTGTCTGTGTTGCTATTATATATGATGAGACGCATCGAAAAACGTATGGTTCGAGGAGATGGAGCACATGCTGCACGTAAACATTAAAAAAACGTTTCCTCATTTTCTATTAGATGTTTCCTTTACTGTGGAAAAAGGGATTACCGCCATTTTAGGACCGTCTGGATCAGGGAAAAGTTTGACGCTGCAATGCCTCGCTGGGCTTGAAACACCAGATGAAGGGATAATTACGCTAAATGACCGTCCCTTTTTCGATGCGGGGCAAGGAGTAAACATCAAACCGAGAGAACGAAAAATCGGCTATATGTTTCAAAATTATGCGCTTTTTCCTCATTTAACGGTTAAGCAAAATATCGCGTTTGGATTGAAAGGAAAACCGAAAGCAGAAGTAGAAGAAAAAGTGGAAAAGATGCTAAAAAACATGGAGTTAGAGCGATACGGAGACCGCTATCCAGCGGAATTGTCCGGCGGGCAGCAACAGCGGGTCGCTTTAGCGCGCGCGCTTATTATCGAGCCGGATGTTTTATTGTTAGATGAGCCGCTCTCGGCGGTCGACCCATCCATGAAAGAAACGCTAGAGCAACAGCTGCTCACATTTATTGACAAACATTTTTCCGGCGTGGTGCTATTAGTCACGCATAACCTTGAGGAAGCGGATCGGTTATGCGACCGATGGATTATTTATCATAACGGAAGCGTTATTCAGTTAGGGGCAAAAGAAGAAATATTGGCTCGACCTGTGAACGTACCCGTTGCTCGAATGCTTGGATATAAAAATATTTTTCCTGTTGCAAACATTCGTCCAGTTGACCAAGGTGTCATTGCTGTTGTTGGAGATAGCGAGTTATTTATGAAAGCCACTTCTCCATCTTCTTTCGATTTTGTCGCGATTCATTACGATCATCTTATGTTTGTAGAAAACGAGTGTGTCAATACGTTTGATTACGACATCGTGCAAACAAAAACGAGAATGAACGTTGTGGAAGCGATTTTAGAAACGAAACATTTTCAATTGCAAGTAAAAGTCCCAAGAAAAGAATGGTCTTCCTTTGGGCAAACAAAGAAAAAAATACATCTCCCACCAGAACATTTATTTTTTCTTGAAAAATAACAAGATGGCTTAAAGAGCCGTCTTTTTTTTATGGATTAATGGAATAATTACTAAAAAATAGAAAAACTGTATAGGTAGGAAAGAGGAAGGAGTGAGGAGATGTCCGGACCGTCGCTGCGACAATTAGACGCCCATCGTTCCATACATGACGGTGCCTTTATCGAGGCAAAACATTTAACCGATTTACTCGAAAAACTATACGAGGAAAAGAAAAACGACGCATTACAAGAAGTAGCGGATGCGCTTGTCGAACATTGGGAAATGCGTGTGCTCGCCCATGCCCAGTCGGAAGAAGAAGGGTTTTATAAGGAGAAGTTAGAGGGAGAGCCACAGCTAGTAGAAACAATCGCCATGCTGAAGCGTGACCATGATTTGTTGCGTATGATTGTGGCGGAGATTAAACAACGAATGCAAACAGAAGTAAATCGCGACGTATTAGATCGTTTTCGCGCGTTGTTATTTATCAACGAAATTCATAGCCGAGAAGAAGAGCGACTTTTATTTTAAACAAAGAAAGGAGCTTGTTATGGAGCGACACATTTCTCCATTCATGAAAAAGTTACGCTATTTCGGAAAATCAGAAAAAATAGCCACCCATGCGGAGTTATCGCCATATGGACGCGAATCGGAGCAACGATACCGCCAGCGTTGGCAACATGATAAAGTTGTGCGTACGACGCATGGCGTCAATTGCACTGGTTCCTGCAGCTGGAAAGTGCATGTAAAAGACGGCATTATCGCCTGGGAAACGCAACAAACCGATTATCCGACAACAGGACCTGACATGCCAGAATATGAACCGCGTGGCTGCCCGCGTGGAGCGAGCTTCTCTTGGTATACATACAGCCCTTTGCGTGTTCGCTATCCGTACGTTCGTGGGGCGCTTTTGCAATTATGGCGCGAGGCGTTGCGCCGTGAAACTGATCCGGTGGCAGCATGGAAATCGATTGTGGAAGATCCGGAGCGATCGAAGCGATACAAACAGGCGCGTGGCAAAGGCGGGTTCGTTCGCACAAGTTGGGAGGAAGTGAGCACCATGATCGCCGCATCCCTGCTACATACAATCCAACAATACGGCCCTGACCGTATTTTTGGGTTTTCGCCGATTCCAGCGATGTCGATGGTCAGTCATGCGGCAGGGTCGCGCTTTTTAAATTTGCTTGGTGGAGCGATGTTAAGCTTTTATGATTGGTATGCCGATTTGCCGCCAGCATCGCCGCAAATATGGGGCGAGCAGACGGACGTTCCGGAAAGCTCTGACTGGTTTAACTCCAGCTATATGCTCATTTGGGGCTCAAATTTGCCACAAACGCGAACGCCGGACGCTCATTTTTACGTCGAAGCGCGCTATCGAGGGACGAAAGTGGTTGCCGTTAGTCCAGACTACGCGGAATTTGTTAAATTTGCCGATCAATGGTTGGCGGTGCAGCCAGGGGTGGATGGAGCATTAGCGATGGCAATGACGCACGTCATTTTAAAAGAGTTTTACGTGGACAAACAAACGGATTACTTTATGGACTATGCAAAAACATTTACCGATTTGCCGTTTCTTATTCAACTAAAGCAACAGGGGGAAGGGTATATCGCTGATCGTTTTTTACGTGCAAGCGACCTTGGCATGTCCGTGACGAATGCGGAATGGAAACCGGTCGTATTTGACGAGCAGTCCAACGAATTTGTCGTGCCGAACGGAACGATCGGTCACCGTTGGGAAGAAGGCGGAAAATGGAACTTAGATTTAGAAGGGGTATCTCCAGCGCTGACGCTTTTAGGAAAGGAAGATGCGCTCGTTACCGTTCATCTTCCGCATTTTGAAGCGGAGGAAAAAGCGGTGTTAACACGGTCTGTTCCTGTAAAAAAGACGAAACAAGGCACGTACGTCACCACGGTATTTGATTTGCTGCTAGCGAAAATGGGGGTTTCGCGCGGTCTTTCTGGCGATTATCCGACGGACTATGACGACCTAAAGCCGTATACCCCTGCTTGGCAAGAGGCGTTCACTGGTGTCGATCGCCATGTTGTTGCTCAAATTGCCCGTGAATTTGCCCAAAACGCCGTCGATTCGAAAGGGCGTTCGATGATTGTCATGGGCTCAGGGATTAACCATTGGTACCATTCCGACGCCATTTACCGAGCGATTTTAAATCTTGTTCTCTTAACCGGCTCTCAAGGCGTGAATGGCGGCGGCTGGGCGCATTATGTTGGACAAGAGAAAGTTCGTCCGTTAGAAGGATGGCAAACGGTCGCGATGGCGCGCGACTGGGGCGGACCGCCGCGGCTGCAAAACGGAACATCGTTTTTCTATTTCGCGACAGAGCAGTGGAAATACGAAGACCAAACGATGGCTGCGCAAATTTCGCCGTTAATCACGAACCCGCGTTATGAGCACGGCGGGGACTATAACTATTTAGCGGCTCGGCTCGGATGGCTTCCGTCGTATCCGCAATTTAATGCAAACATGATTCGCCTGTTCGATGAAATAAAAGCAAGTTCGAATGAAGATGCCATTTCTTCGATTGTCGAGCTCATTCGTCAAGGAAAGCTTCAGTTTGCGATCGAAAATCCGTCTGACCCAGTCAATTTTCCGCGGGTGTTGTTTGTTTGGCGGGCAAACTTAATTGGCAGTTCAGCCAAAGGGCATGAATACTTTTTAAAGCATTTGCTCGGCACGCACCATGCGAACTTAAGTGAACAAAATGAACAGCTAAAAACGAATGACATCACATGGGAAGCCGATGTCTCGGAAGGAAAGCTCGATTTAATGATTAACGTTGATTTCCGGATGAGCGGGACAGGACTGTATGCCGATATTGTCTTGCCAGCGGCGACGTGGTACGAAAAATACGACATTAGCAGCACCGATATGCACCCGTTCGTGCATCCGTTTAATCCAGCGATTGCCCCGCCGTGGGAAGCAAAATCCGACTGGGACTGCTTTAAACAATTAGCGAAAACGTTTTCTGAGTTGGCGAATAAATATTTTCCAAAGCCAGTAAAAGACGTTGTTGCAACACCGTTATTGCATGATACAAAAGATGAAATTGCCCAGCCATTTGGGACGGTAGATGATTGGAAACAAACCGGTAGTACCCCAGTTCCAGGGGTGAATTTTCCACGTCTTCATATTGTCGAGCGCGACTATACAAAGGTGTACGACAAATTTATTGCACTTGGCCCAATGGTAAAAGAGCAAATCGGAGCAAAAGGAATGGGGTGGGAGGCAAAAAAAGGATATGAGTGGCTGCTCGATGTAAACGGCGCGTCTCCGTCATATCGTGATTGTCCAAGTTTAGTGAGCGACCGCAACGTTGCGGAAACGATTTTAGCGCTATCGAGCACGACGAACGGTTCGTTGGCGTTAAAAGCGTGGAAAGCGGCAGAAACGAAAACAGGACAGAAACTAAAAGATCTTGTGGAAGAGCGGGCGGAAGAACATATTACGTTTCAAACGATTACCGCCCAACCAAAGCAAGTATTATCGACGCCGGTTTTTAGCGGCAGCGAAACAGGCAATCGTCGCTATTCGCCGTTTACAACAAATGTCGAGCGGCTCATTCCGTGGCGCACGTTGACAGGGAGACAACATTTTTACCTCGATCATGAAGTGATGATCGAATTCGGGGAAGAGTTGCCGACGTTTAAAGCACCGCTCCGAAAGCTTGCTTTCTACGACCACGACCACCGCCCGCAAGTGAATGGAAAAGAAATTTCCCGTCGTTATTTAACGCCGCATTTTAAATGGTCGTATCATAGCACGTACGGGGATACGTTGCCAATGTTAACGATGTTCCGCGGTGGACCGCACGTATGGCTGAACAAAGATGATGCAAACGAAGTAGGGATTATGGATAACGATTGGATGGAAATGTATAACCGTAATGGCGTTGTTGTCGCACGAGCAGTGGTAACGCATCGCCTGCCGCGTGGGGTTGCGTTTATGTACCATGTGCAAGAACGGCACATTAACGTTCCAGGTTCGGCGATTAGTCATTTGCGTGGTGGGACGTTTAATAGCCCGACGCGTATTCACGTCAAACCGACGCAAATGATTGGCGGCTATGCGCAATTAAGTTACGGCTTTAACTATTATGGACCGACCGGCAACCAACGGGACGAACAAGTCATCATTCGTAAGCTCGATAAAGGGGAGGTGAATTGGCTTGAGGATTAAAGCGCAGTTTGGCATGGTCATGAATTTAGATAAATGTATTGGCTGTCATACGTGCAGCATTACGTGCAACAATACGTGGACGAACCGACCTGGGGCGGAATATATGTGGTGGAACAACGTGGAAACAAAGCCGGGGATTGGGTACCCGAAAGAGTGGGAGAATCAAGATCTCCGCAAAGGTGGCTGGGTATTACGTGATGGAAAATTAGAGCTTCGAGCAGGCGGACGTGTGAATAAGCTGTTAAACATTTTTTACAATCCAGACATTACGCCGATTGACGATTATTATGAACCGTGGACGTACGACTACGAAACGTTAATCAATAGCCCTGAAAAGCAGCATCAGCCTGTCGCGCGCCCAAAATCACAGTTGACAGGCGAATATATGGAGCTGACGTGGGGACCGAACTGGGAAGATGATTTAGCCGGCGTCCACGAAACAGGAAAACGTGACCCGAACGTCAGAGGAATTGAGGAAAAAGTAAAATTTGAATTCGAGCAAACGTTTATGATGTATTTGCCGCGCATTTGTGAACATTGTTTAAATCCACCGTGCGTGTCGTCTTGTCCGTCAGGGGCGATTTATAAGCGGGACGAAGACGGAATTGTGCTCGTTGACCAAGAAGCGTGCCGAAGTTGGCGGTTTTGTATGACTGGTTGCCCATACAAAAAGGTGTATTTTAACTGGAAAACGCATAAAGCGGAGAAATGTACGTTTTGTTTTCCAAGAATTGAAGCGGGGCTTCCGACCGTTTGTTCGGAAACGTGCGTCGGTCGCCTTCGGTATATCGGGCTCGTCTTTTACGATTTAGATAAAGTAGAGGCTGCTGCTTCTGTAACAGACGAAAAGCAGTTATACCGCGCCCATTTAGATGTATTTTTAAACCCAAATGACCCAGAAGTAATCGCCGCTGCTCGTCAGGCGGGATATAGCGAAGATTGGATTGAAGCAGCGCAGCGGTCACCTGTGTATAAGCTCGCTGTCGAGCAACAAATTGCCCTTCCGCTTCATCCAGAATATCGAACGTTGCCGATGGTATGGTACATTCCGCCGCTTAGTCCGATGATGGGGGCGTTTGAAGGGACAGCGGATGTCATTCACCCGCACGTCATGTTTCCGGCAATTGACCAAATGCGCATTCCGATTGAGTATTTAGCGAATTTATTAACGGCTGGCGATACGGAAGTGATTCGCACCGTGCTCAAAAAAATGGTAGCGATGCGCAGCTACATGCGGGCAGTGAATCTAGGGAAAGAACCGGATGTAAGCGTGCTAGAGCGGGTAGGCATGACGGAAGAAATAGCGAAGGAAATGTACCGATTGTCTGCTGTCGCGAAATATTCAGATCGCTACGTGATTCCAACTTCCCATAAAGAGAAGGCACAAAACTTATTTTTTGAACAAGGTGCTGCTGGCTATGGCGAGATGGGCGGTTGTTCGGACTGTGCGGTCGGCTATGACATGTCGAGTTTTCATCAGTTAAATAACGAGCAGTGGGGGTGAGGAAGATGAGGGAACATCAGAAAATTTTTATGCTCGCATCATGTTTTTTACAATACCCAGAGGAGTTGGAGCTAGCTGTCATAGAGCAAGAAGTAGCATCGTTGTGCCACGACACGGTCCGGAAACTGTTTTTGCAGTTTCTGGACTATATAAAAACAACTGCACTTAGTGAGCGATGTGAAGTATACGTTCGCACGTTTGATTTTAGTGAACAAACGACGTTGTATTTAACGTATCATGCATTGGGAGACGAAAAAGAACGGGGGCAGTTGTTTATTCAGTTAAAAGAACAATTTCGGCAAGCAGGTTTTCCGTTAGTGGAAGAGGAATTGCCGGATTATTTGCCGCTTGTTTTAGAGTTTGCGGCGATTGCCCCGATGGAAGAGGCGCAAAAAATGCTCTCGTTTCATAAAAAAAATATTGACAAGCTCGCCGAACAGCTAAAAAATGCCCACCATCCGTACTATGCTGTTATCGGTGGGTGTGCACTTGCGATCGATTCGTTTTTGCAGGAGAAAAAAGCATCGTAAGGGAGGAAACGTGGTGAGTGCGATCGACCAATTTTTTTGGCTCATTTATCCATACATCATGCTCACATTGTTTGTTGTCGGGCATATTTATCGCTACAATACTGACCAATTTGGCTGGTCGGCAAAATCAAGCGAATTTTTAGAATCAAGGCAGCTTCGGTGGGGAAGTGTATTGTTCCATTGGGGCATTGTGTTTGTTTTTTTTGGACATGTCGCTGGTATTCTTATTCCGAAGCCGTTTTATCGTGCGGTTGGGATATCGGATGAAATGTATCATTTCGGGGCAGTATGGTTTGGCGGAGCAGCGGGAGTCGCGACCGTCATCGGGGTTGTGCTTTTATTTTGGCGGCGGTTAACGGTGCGGCGTATTTGGCAACATAGCCGACCGAGCGATTTTGTTGTGCTTGGTTTACTAACCGTTGTGATTGTGACAGGATTTACGAATACGGTCGGCTATACGGCGAGTGGCGGCGCGTTTGATTATCGGGATACGATTGGTCCTTGGTTTCGCGGCATTTTGACGTTTCAGCCGTTTCCTCAGTTAGTGAGTGAAGCGCCGGTTGGTTTTCAAGTGCATATATTGGCAGCGTTTTTGTTGTTTGGCATATGGCCGTTTACCCGGCTTGTGCACGTATGGAGCGTACCGCTTACGTACTTGAACCGACACTATGTCGTGTATCGTCGCATGAAGGCAAAAAAATTATAAACAAGGAGGGTGTCCCAAAAGTAACAGGACACCCTTTAACCGTATATACGTGCGAAACAACGTTGTACTACATATTGTATCCCCTTTGAAAAAAGGCGACCTTTTGGGTCAGTCCCACATATTTTTGCAGTCGCCTCCGCTTTTCTTGTCTAGCTGCGAACTAGCATCCTCGGTCGCGTGTGCTTCCTCCGTCGACGTGCGGGGCACGTCTCGTCGAAAGCGTGCGCGACTGTCGGATGCTTCCTTGGCTTTGCCAAGGACCGTTCTCCGCTTTTCTTGTCTAGCTGCGGCTCCTAGCTCTCTAGTGCCAAGCAACCTTCCTCCGTCGAAGCAAAAAGCGCTTCTCGTCGGAAGAACGCTTGGCTTCGAGAGCTGAGCAGTCGCCTCCGCTTTTCGTTAGAACAACCAAGCGCTGCCGACAATGATTAGTAAAATGAACAAGACGACGATTAACGCAAATCCTCCTGCATAAGGTGCGCCCATGAACAACACCTCCCTTCATAGGCTCTGGGATACTTCATCATATGCCGTGGCAAAAAACGGGTATGGGCGCATGACTAACAGGAAAAAATTTTTGTATCATGGGAAAATGTGCTATAGTTATGAATGTAGTTTGCGAAATTTTGATGGTAGGAGTTGTGAGTAAATGAAAAAATGGAAGATTGCGTTTATGACAGCCGCTTCTGTTCTCGCGTTGTCTGCGTGTAATAACGGCGGGTCAGAAGTAATTGTTGAGACGAAAGCAGGAAATATTACAAAAGACGAGTTCTATAAAGCGATGAAGGAACGTGTCGGAAAAGAGGTCATTCGCGATCTCGTGTATGAAAAAGTACTTGGGGAAAAATACAAAGTAAGTGAAAAAGAAATCGACCGAGAAATCCAAAATTTAAAAGACACATACGGTGCACAATATGATCTCGCTGTGCAGCAAAGCGGAGAACAAGCGATCCGCAACATGGTGAAACTCGATTTATTGCGGCAAAAAGCAGCGATAGAAGATGTGAAAGTAACGGAAGATGAATTGAAAAAATATTATAACGAATATAAGCCACAAATTCGCGCAAGCCACATTTTAGTGAAAGATGAAAAAACGGCACAAGAAATTAAAGCGAAGTTAGATAAAGGGGAAGATTTCGCAAAACTAGCAAAAGAATACTCCCAAGATGCTGGTTCAGCGCAAAACGGTGGCGATTTAGGCTGGTTTGGTCCTGGAAAAATGGTGAAAGAGTTTGAAGACGCCGCGTATGCGCTTAATGTTGGACAAGTTAGCCAACCGGTGAAAACAGAATATGGCTACCATATTATTAAAGTAACGGATAAAAAGAAAAAGCCATCGTATAAAGAAATGAAAGCGGAAATTGAATTTGAAGTGAAAAAGAATAAGATCGATTCCTCTAAAATGGAGTCTAAAATCGAGAAACTAATCAAAGACGCAAACGTTCAAGTGAAGGACAGCGATTTGAAAAATGTGTTTCAACAGTAAAAGGGAAGCAATAAGCGCTTCCCTCTTTTTCTGTGAAAATAACGGATCCATGAGCGGTTATTTTCATGCGTGGGTGGTGAGCAAAACTTGCTCATGGATGTTTTCTGTGAAAATGCGCCGCTTTGATCAGCGATTTTCATGCCAGGGTGGGGAGCAAGGCTTGCTCATGAATGTTTTTTGTGGCATTAAGAAAGCGACTGTAAAAACGCTCGCACTTCTTCTGGCGTTTTTGCATTCGCGCTATGAAGATGTGCGATTTTTTGTCCACGCTGAAAGACAAGTAGACTTGGAATGCCCATTACTTGATACGTTTCCGCAATGTCTGGCACGTTATCGCGATTAATTTGTACCCACTCGTATTGCACATACTCGCGGACGATCTCATCGATAAACATGTCCATTCGGACACAATCAGGGCACCACGTCGTATAAAATTTGACGATGACCGGTGTTTCTGACGCGATTGCTTCGTGAAACTGTTCTGCTGTGTGTAATTCCTTCAAAGTTGCTATTCCTCCTTGTTACCAATGTATGTTTTTACTGTATCATATTTTATTCGCCTTGGCATGTTATCTGCTTTTGGCATACATCATTAAGAGAAAGGCGGTGAAAAAAGATGAGCAAACAATTCGAAAAATCGTTAGAAGCGGTCGCAAAATCGAAGCAAGAAGGGCATGACCAATTTTTAAAGCGAATTGAAAAATGGGGGACGGAGTTTGATAAGAAAATGAAAGAAATTGAAAAAGTGAACAGCCAATTTTTGAAAGAAGTGAACGGTGATTTGACGAACATCGATGGTTGGTTTCGGAAAAAAGAAAAGCAACTCACGCAACTTTTCCGCTATTTTTCTTAACAGCCGCCCATACCGTTCCATTTGCTTTCGCATACGATAACATTACCAACGCGCAAGGAGGTGCAAAGCAATGTTTGGATATTGCGGATACGGATATGGTGGGTATGGATATGGCGGTTACTACGGCTCTACATTCGTGTTAATCGTCGTATTGTTTATTTTGTTAATTATTGTCGGTGCTGCGTTTGTCGGTTAAAGAAGAAATGGTACGGGCTGTTTCGTGTAAACAGCTCGTATTTTTTCTTGCTTCCATGCACGGATGGTTACTTCTTTCATACGCTAGTAAAACAAGGGAGGTTGACACGATGGATAATCAATTTTTTAAGAACGTGGAAAAGAAAACAGGCGTCAATATGAAAGACATTTTAGAGCTCGCCAATTCGCTTCAGCATGCCAATTTCAAAGACGAGCAAACGGTTCGCGGCGTCATTAAGCGCGTCGCACAAATTGCTAACCGGAAAGTGCCGAAAGAACTCGAAGATAAAATCGTCCAAACAATCATTCAAAACGGGAAACAGCTCGATTTTAATACGATTGCCAATATGATTAATAAAAAATAAGCGAGGGGAGTTATTTACGAACTCCCTCGTTTATCTTTACGATAAATTCTTTTAGAAAGCGGGATGGGGCCGCCGCTTTTAACCGGCGCTGCGATGGGACAGAAAGAAAAACGCCATGTTGCGCCCTTGTAATGGCGACATACAATAAGCGGCGTTCTTCTTCTAATGGCAATATATCTCCATTTCGGTACGCTTCCAGCGCATAGTCATGCGGAATGCTTCCCTCGACCGCTCCTAATACATAGACGTAGTTGTATTCTAACCCTTTGGCGCGATGAATGGTGGAAAGTTGAATCGCTTGTTCATGCTTGTTTACGTGTTTTGCTGCTTCGATCATGTCGTCGACATGGCGAAGAAAGGCGGGCACGGTTTTAAATTTTTTCGCGGCTACTTTGACGTCACGAATGTCATCAGCCCCTCGTTCGATGACGTTTCCATCGTTGCCGCGCTTTTTTAGAAATTCGGAAAAGCCCATTTCTGTTTCTACTAGCTCGATTGCTTCTAGCGGTTTTAGTTTCGCAAGTTGCTTAAAGAGCGGCACGATTGCCTTTAATTTTTTGCGCTGAAACGGCTGGATAGTTGTTAGTTTGGTGAGCGCCTTAACAAGCGAACAATCTTCGAGAATGCTAAGTGCTTTTAGCTCTTGGAAAATCGTTTGCTTTAAAAATAGCGACACAAGTAAATCGTTCATTGCCTTTTCGTCGTTTGGATTTACGCTTAAGCGCAAATACGCAAGTAAATAGCGGACGAAGCGGCGCTCATAAAACGATTCGCTGTCGCTTGCGAGCACAAATGGAAGGTTCGACTGGACAAGCCGCTCAAAAATTGCTCGCGAGGCAGCATTCGTGCGGTATAAAATCGCAAAATCAGCCGGATTCCCTCCGCGTTTCAGCCGTTCCTTTATATCTTCAACGATCATGGTTGCTTCCTCTTCTTCGTCATATGGAAAAAAGAAAAGCGGAAGCTCGTCGGATGAAAACTGGGCGTTCATTTGCTTTTTCCGCCGCGAGCGGTTGCGAGTGATGACTGCGTTTGCAAGCGAAACGATGCTATGGGATGAACGGTAGTTTTCTGTTAACGTAACGATTTTTGCTTCTGGATAGTGTTTGTCAAATTCAAGAATAAACGACGGGTCGGAGCCGCGAAACGAATAAATCGATTGGTCGTCATCCCCGACGACGCAAAGATTGCGCGTGTGCGCACATAAGAGATTAATAATGTCATATTGCACTTGGTTAATATCTTGAAATTCATCGATTAAAAAATAACGAAACCGCTCTTGGTAGCGGGCAAGTAGCGCTGGGTGTTCTACTAGCATGTCATAACAACCGATAAGCATGTCATCAAAGTCAAACAGCCGCTGCGCTTGTTTCATTTCTTCATAGCGTTTGTATAAATAGACGGTTTGCGCTTCACATTGTTCCGCTGGGTGGAGATCATCGACGTTTGTGCGTGTATTTTTCCAGTACGAAATTCGCTGGAGCGCTTGGTCGTAGGCAAACTGCCGCTCATCTAACCCGATTTCGCGCCCTGCCTCTTTAATCATTTGTTCTCTTTGCCAATCCCATTTTAACAGGCGGCTTGTATGCCAGCGCTCGCGGTCGGTGTGGGAAACCATGCGATAAAAGATGCTATGGAACGTACCGGATACAAGCGGTGAGACGACCGACGGCTGCATCCATGGATAAGAGAGCAGGCGATCTTTCATTTCTTGCGCTGCTTTTGTTGTAAAAGTGACAAGCATCATGCTTGACGGCGAAATCCCTTTTTCCGCAATCATATACGCTGTTCGCGCGGTTAAAACGCGCGTTTTGCCGCTTCCGGCGCCGGCAAGTACAAGCAGCGGTCCTTCTGTCGTCGTTACGGCCTGCAATTGTGCAGTGTCAAGGGAAACGCCTGACCGAGAAAGAAAATCATTTGTTTCCGCATGTGCTCTTCGGCTATGTTGCCGAAACGAAACAAGCGGCTCATAGGCGATAGGCATCTTCCATGACTGCTTGTTGGAACGAGAAGCGGAGCAGTTGCCCCGTTCGTCGTGATAAAAGTGCGGCGGTTGTTGGATGCCTAAATATAGGTTGACTGGCTCTTTGCAGTGCACACAAACCATTTTCCCACGTAGCGCTGATTCGTAGACAGCTTCATATTTTTCGCGCGCAAGCACGGAAAGGTCAATCAGTTTTCCTTTGTATAATGCCCGTTCCATTGCAAAACCCCTTTTTCCATTTCAATCAATCTTCATCATAACAAAACATACAATAAGAAAAAAGAGTTGTTTATGCAGGAATATTGTGAAAAGGGGGGAACGAAACGAATAGCAAGCTGTTTTCCAATTGTCGCTGTTTGTTGCGAAAAGAGCGCAATGAAAGAAAAAAAGCGAGAAGCAGGCAAAAGATAAGGACCGTATGCACGGTCCTAGAGCGTTTTTATCATCGTGACGTGTGGGATGCCTGCATCCAAAAAGATATCGGAAATGGTTTCATAGCCGAGTTTTTTGTAAAACGGCTCGGCATGGGTTTGCGCATTTAGCTTTGCTTTTGTCGCACCATGTTGTTTTGCTACTTGTTCAATGTGCTCCATTAAAAGGCGGCCGGCACCTGTTTTTCTTGCGTGAGGTAAGATGCAAATTCGTTCGATTTTCGCGGTTGTTTTATCTAATAAACGAAATCTGCCTGCACCGATTGGGTTCGTTTCGTCGTAAAGCACAAAATGAAGTGCTTCCCCCTCGAACTGGTCAATTTCTTCTTCGAGCGGAACGCGTTGCTCTTCGACGAAGACGAGTCGGCGCACATAAAGCGCCTCTTCATAAAGTGCCTCCTCTTTTTTTCCAAACATCACGTTCATTACGCGTTTTCCTTTCCAAGTCGGAATGTTTCGTATACGGTCCAAGCGCCATCTTCGAGTTGATAAAGTAAATGGAAGCGGTCAGCTGTTTCAGAAAAATGGACGGTCTGCATTTTCAACTGTCCGTAGACGTCAAAATATTCGCCGTCGGATAAATCGCGCCCGATTGTAATATGTGGCACGAAGGCAAATTCTGGCTGGTCGGTGAAAATGCCGCTATATAATTTTTGATGTAAAGCCGTCAACGTTTCGTTTGGCTCGACTTTTAAGTAAATGACTGTATTTGCTGGGTAAAACGAGCTAAATTTCGTAATCGTTAATGGGATGACATCCGTTTCTGCTGCGATTCGCTGCAGCTCTTGGACGATTTGGTCGATTTGTTGTTCATCTGCTTCAAACGCACTTTTTAGTGTAATGTGCGGCGGGATGAGCGCGTAATGGCTGTCGTAACGTTTGCGGTACGAATTGGCGAAATCTTGTACTCGTTTCGATGGAAAAATAGCAATACCATACTTC
>NZ_JAILZV010000001.1 GCF_023512315.1 Anoxybacillus sp. | reverse complement strand
ATTCATCGCGAATCATCCCCTTAACGCAAGAAATCAACGAGCGTCGGCTGAATGATGCGCGCCCCGACGGACAATGCGGCACGATGGACGCTTTCCTGTGTCTTTAAGTCGGTAATGACTTTTTCAAGGTCAGCGTCTTCGTTGTCCGAAATCATTTGTTGGGCGATGACTTGTTGCGTCGAAAGGCGCTGCTCAATGAGCTCGAGCCGATTCACGCGCGCGCCAAGCTCGGCACGCTCGGCGAGGACGCTATTCATACGATCGTCCAAATCTTTCAATAAATTGTCCAAATTGCCTGCTGACGTACCCTTGAACGTGTTTTCAATTTGCTGCAGCGTATCGAACAGCTGTTGGCTGAACACGTTGTTTGGGTTAATGTTTGCCTTCAGCTTAACTCCTTTTGACACTTCCACTGTAAAATCATCGGTATTATTTTGCACAAGCGGCGCAGTTGGCGGCGTTTGCTCCGTTACAGGCGCTTCGGCAATGTTTGTTCCGTTAAAAATATATTTTCCGGCTACTTTCGTGTTCGCCGTTTGCACGAGATCGCTTTTCAGCTGCTCAATTTCGCGGGCGATCGCCTGCTGGTCTTCCGGCGTCAACGTGCCGTTTTTCCCTTGCACGACAAGTTCCCGTACGCGCTGCAATACTTGTGTCGTATGGTCAAGCGCCGATTCGGAGTTGTCCATCCACGTATAAACTTCCGACAAGTTCCGTTGGTATTGTTCGATTTCCGTTAAACTTGTACGGTAATACATTCCTTTCATCGCCACAACCGGATCATCGGATGGACGTTGAATTTTTTTTCCAGTCGATAATTGTTCTTGATATACGCCGAGCCGATCGTAGCTTTTACTTACATTACGCAACGAATTGTTCGTAAGCATAAGTTGGGTTACGCGCATTCATTCCACCTACCTTCCAACTATCCCCATATTATTAATAATCTTGTCTAGCATTTGGTCAATCATCGTAATCATGCGGGCCGACGCGTTATAGGCATGCTGGAATTTAATCATGTTCGTCATTTCTTCATCAAGCGATACCGAGCTGACCGACATGCGGCGTTCATCGACCGACTGGCGAAGAGTATCGCTATTATCCGCAAGCCGTTTTGCTTCTTGCGCATTGACCGCCATTTGTCCGATGACGCTTTCGTAAAAGTTTTGAATCGTCGTCGTACTGCCAGCGATGGACATCGTCGTGTTTTTCACTTCCGCAAGCGCTGTCGCATTGCTTCCGTCGCCAAGCTGGCCTGTTTTGGATGCGGCAATATAGTCCAATGAATCTTTAATATTTTGCGCCAAATCGAGCGTTCCGGCTGGATCATTCACATCAAACGTAAAAAACGGATTGCTCGCCAATTTCGTGTTACTGTTGATTTCAGCGACACTCCAGCCGCTTTCATGCACTTCATTAAATTTTTCGGCAAATGCTTTGGCCATCGCGTTTAAGTTGTTCAACATGTCTGGATACAGGCCGTTCACCGACGTACCGCCATCTTCGCTATAGCCATACGAATAAAGAAGAGCACCGAGCTTGCCGTTTTCTTTTACATTCATAAACGAGTTGAACGTCTGGCTGCCAAGCGAAAACGAAACGACCGGGCCTTCTTTTTTCACATTATCTTTATATTGGACGTCCAGCTTTTGTACCGTTCCGTTCCGTGCATCGACAAGCGTTCCAATGGTCGCCCCGCTCGCTTTATCGACAAGCTCGACCGTAAACTGCCCTTCGGCCATTTTTAGCGCACTGCCGCCACTTGGCACCGTCGTGACACGAATGTTCACATATTGCGATAGTTCGTCTAATAAACGTGTGCGTTCGTCGTATAAATCGTTCGGCAAATAGCCGTGCACTTCCGTTTCGCCGATTTGTTTGTTAAGGCTGTTCAATTGTTCCGCAAGTGAATTTACCGCTTGAATCGTAACGTCCATTTCGTTTTTTAAATCGTTTTGAATCGATTTTAACGAAGTGGACAAATAATGAAACGTCTCCGCAACCGCGATGCCGCGTTGACGGACAACGGAGCGTGCACCGGAGTTCGACGGGTTGACCGCTAAGTCTTGTAGCGACTGCCAAAAGCGGTCAAGCGTTTTCGCCAACCCTTCGTCAGACGGCTCGTTCATAATTTCTTCCATTTTTTTTAGCGCGTCCGAGCGCATATTCCAATAGCCGTACTTCATATTTTCACCGCGGTATTGCACATCTAAAAAGTCCTCGCGCACACGCTGCACCGTTCCGCCTTCGACCCCCGTTCCGATTTGGCCTGGGATAGCTGGGCGGTTTTGGGACGGGTATGGATATGGCGGCGTCTGGACAAAGTTCACACGCTGGCGGGAATAGCCTGGTGTGTTCGCATTGGCGATATTATGTCCAGTCACATATAGCGCTTGTTGTTGGGCGGTCATGCCGCGCCGTACCGTTTCTAATCCTCCAAATGTAGAAAGCATGATACTCCCCCTTATGCCTTTGACTCGAACATCGAGCGGTCCAATGGCTCGTCGTACGTGTTTTTGCTGTAAGTGATTGGCTGCGTTTGCGGTGCGATCATATCAAGTGTTAAGTAAATGAACTGCAGCGATTGTTCGGTTAACTGTTGATTTAATTCGTTCGCCTGCTTGATGTGGACGAGCAGTTTCGCAAGTTGGTCGTATAAGTGGGAAAGCGTTGACCGCTCCGGCTCTGCCGCCATCTCGATGCAGTGCGTCATCGTGAAATCATCGCCTTTTCCCCATTGCCGCATCATGTTCATTCGGTTATGTTCGAGTTGCTGAATCGCTAAAATATGTTTTTGCTCGTCTTTCATTAAAGCTGTCAACGTTTCTACGTCGTGCTTTTTTAGCGCTTCCGTCTTTTTTAAAGCGAGCTGGTATAAACTTTTATGCAGCTTTACTTGCTTTTCTAAGAGCGAAATCAATTCGGCAAAGGTCATTTCGCTTCTCCCCAATTATTTGTTGAAATAGTAATTCAAAATGCTCTCGGCAACTGCTTTTGCGTCGACAACATACGTACCAGTTTGCACTTGTTGTTTCAGCTGTTCGATTTTTTCTTGGCGAGCAGCTTCTAACTTGGACGCTTCTTGCAGTTCTTTTGCCGCTTGGGAAATTTCGACTTTATCTTTTTTGCCGGTTAATTTCGCCACCTGTTCGGTTTTATTGACTTGCCGTTGATAAGGATTGACGTTCGTTGAGCCAATGCGATGAATGTTCATCATGCTCACCTCGCTTTCTTCAGTTGTACGCGCAAACGTATCTATTGTTTATATCGGCAAAAAGGCGATAATGTTTAGTTCTCGTCTTTTTTTGTGTAGTACGTTATCCGCTGGTTGTCAATTTGCCGTTGTTTTTCCTCTTCTAGTTTTTGCAGCTGTTGTTGCAGTCCTTTGTTGCACTCCACACAAAGCCGTCCTTCACGAATGAGCTTGCCGCATTTGTCGCACGGATAGCCAAGGTTCGGGAATTGCAAAAGTTGAATCCGTCCTTTTTTAATCCATTTAATGATAAGTGTTTCGTCCACTTCGGTCGCAGCGACAACTTGCGCAAGCGTCGCGGTGCGATTTTCCCGTTTTCGTAAAAAGTTATACACTTTTTCGAACAATTTTTCTTCTTCCTTGTAGCACACTTCGCATATGTCGCGAAATTGGTTTTTGACAAATAGACGACCGCATTTTGGGCAATTATCTAACTGTGCCATTTTGCTCCCCTTCTTTACGTATAAATGTTAATAATCAATCCTTGGATTTCTCCAACAAGCCCTAATAAATCGAGTCCTTTTTCTTCTTTTTGCAGTACGGCGTTCGTTAAGTCGATTAGTTTTTTGTCGACTTCTTTGACGATTTTATAAATTCTCGTGCGCCCGCCGCGGCTAAAACCGCGCTGTTCTTCGAGCTGCAAGCCATTTTTGACGGCGTCGTCGAGAAATCGTTTGACGAGCTTTTTATATTTTTTTAAGTCTTCAATCGTTTGCGATTCGGCTAAGTTTTTTCCTTGCGCTTCAATCTCCTGCGCCATCGTTTGAAAACGTTCAAACAACACGTCACGTTTTTTCTTATGCATCACTTCGGTAAACGAAACGGATTCCGTCGGCGCATCGTCTTTTTTCTCCACGCGATTGATTGTTGCCCGCGACACTTTTTGCACTTCCATCATCGCTCACACCTTTTTCTTTTTATTATGCCACACGTACAAAAAAAGGGCGAGGTCGCTTTGACCTAACCCTGTGAAAAGAGATTAGCTTTTTAACAATTGCAAAATTCCTTGCGGTAACTGGTTCGATTGCGCCAGCATCGCCTGTGCCGCTTGGTTTAAAATGTTGTTTTTCGTAAACTCCGTCATCTCCATCGCCATATCGGTATCGCGAATGCGGGATTCGGAGGATGTTAAGTTTTCGTTTGCTGTTCTCAAGTTATCCACCGTATGCTCGAGGCGGTTTTGGTAAGCACCAAGCTTGCCGCGTTCTTCGGATACTCTACGAATTGCTTCATCAATGGCTACAATGGCAGATTGAGCAGAAGCATGATTTGTCACAGTAACGCTATCAATTCCTAATCCTGTCGTGGTCATATCACCTATGCTTAACCCAACCACTTGCCCTTCATTTGCGCCGATTTGGAAGTTACTTTCTGTTCCAGTAATTTTAACATCGCCAGTTAAACTATTCAACGTATATGCGCCATTTGTAGTAACCGTAATTAATGAAACTCCTGTGTATTTGCTGTTCGTGTCATCCCAGCCTTTAAAAGTAATGGAACCTGCACCGGCTGCAGCCAAATCGGTCGCTTTTCCAATCACCGTACTGCTACTATCTGTTAACTCATAAACGTTATCTGTACTGTTCCAAGTGATCGTGTAAGTACCTGCTTTCAAGCCACCACCAGTTGTTATATTTGCCACCCCGGTTACCGATAAAACAGTCGTTTTCGATGAATCTTGATCGACTTTTGTTCCAAAAGTTCCATCCAGCAATGCTGTTTTGTTAAAATCGGTTGACGTCGCTACACGTGTAATCTCGGTTTTCAACTGTTGAATTTCTTGGTCTAATGCCGCACGGTCGTCGGCTGTATTTGTATCGTTGGACGCTTGCACCGCTAACTCGCGCATCCGTTGAAGCATGCTATGAACCGAGTTCAACGCCCCTTCCGCCGTTTGGATGAGCGAAATGGCATCGAGCGCATTGCGTTCTGCGACTTCTAACCCCCGAATTTGCGAGCGCATTTTTTCGGAAATCGCCAGACCTGCAGCGTCGTCGGCGGCACGGTTAATGCGCAAGCCGGAAGAAAGTTTTTCTAAGTTTTTTGAAGCGTTTGCTTGGTTCGTTGCTAAATTGCGGTATGCGTTCAACGCTTGAATATTGTGGTTAATTCTCATCGAATTGTTCGCTCCTTTTCTCTTATTGTTCGTACGTCGTCACAAATTTTTCGTAAGCCGCTGCTTTTTGCATAAACGCTTTTTGCACGGGCTTTGGCTCTTTTTTCAACGCTTCGTTCCACGCGCGGGCAATTTCCGTCGCGATGGTAAGCACTTCTTGCATCATGTCAATATTTTTTTTAACGTTCGCCTCAATCAACCGCTCTGCCATATAGTTATAAAGCGCATCGAGCTGATGGGCGACAATACCTGCGTCGTATTTCAGCCCAACACCAAGGCGGCGCAAAATGTCGTTCGCCTTTTGCAAACGCTTATTTGCCCGGACGTAGTCGCCTTGTTTCGTGCTTGCGATCGCTTCTTCCATGCTCTCGATTAGCCCTTCGTAAAGCAATGCTGTTAATTGTTGCGGTGTTTTTTTATATACTGCTTCTTCGGTGAGGAATTCCACACGCCCACTCCCCTTTTTCGCCATTTCCCTACTTTATTTATCGTCCGCTTCTTTTCTTAGTTTAATAGGTTCGTTCCATTTTTTCTATTAAAATTAAAATTTCGGCAATGGCAGCATATAACTGCGGCGGAACACTGTCACCGAGGTCAAGGTCAAGCAAATGGTGCACGAGCGAAGCGTCTTGTTCCATCGGCACGTTATGCTCTTTCGCCAGCGCAATAATTTTTTCGGCAACATAGCCTTTGCCGTGTGCAACGACTTTCGGCGCTTTATCCCCTTGTTCGTAACGAATAACCGCCGCAGATGGCCCGTTGACTTCACGCTTTCGTTTTTGGTTAAAGTACATCATATCGTAAAATCATACCCTTTCTCTGTCCACGTCGCCCGCTTTTCCTCCGGTTTAGCCGCTGTTTTTTCCGGTTCCGCAAACGTCGTAAACTGGACGTTGCCAATGCGGTAACCAATCGCTTCTAGCTTTTCGGTTGCCGCCTCGACAAGCGGGCGCATTTTTTCGGCAAAACCTTCGCGATTGTTGCGAAAGGTCACCGACAGCGTCCGTTCGTTCGCACTTAATAGCACACCAACATCTCCAAGCTTGTTCGTTTCCAACAAAAAGTACAAGCTGCAATTTTCCCAATCGATTCGCTTGCCGTCATTGCGCGCATTGACATACACTTTCACGTCTTTTACTTCTTTTTGCAACAAAAGTGGAAGGGTAAAAAAGAGCGTCTGCATCGCACTTCCTTGATCTCCTTTGTTTAATAGCTGCTGGCCGGTGAGATGGGTTGCAGCTTGCTCCGCTTGTTTAGCGACCGCGTCATTTCCGGTCTGCGCCAATTTCGTTAACCATCCTTTTAGCGTCGCTTCCGCCTCTTCTTGTCTTCCTTCCCCTAAGACGAGCGCATTCGCCACTTCTGCTTCATACATCATCCCCATTCGGCGAATCGTATCAAATACATGACGGGCAGATGGCTCTGGTTGAACGATGCGGTTCCATTCCGAAAGGAGCGTTTTTTCCGGTGTGTCGTGTGTTTCGCTTGCGATAAAATGCTTTACTTTCGTATCCGCTGGTTTAAATTGCAATTGTTCAAGGACATTTTTTACTTGTTTCACGATTTTTTGCGCATCGCTGATTTGCCCTTTGTCTAAAAGCTGTTTCGCTTGGGCAAGCTGCGAACTTGCCTGCAATAGCCGTTTTTCTAACGTCATATCAGCGAATAGCATCACATCGCTTTTTAAAATCGTTTGATCAAGCTGCTTAATGACCGTTTCTAATAGCTGATTCGCTTGCGGGCGAGCGGCTTGTTTAAATTGGGCAATGAGCTGGTCGGTTGCACTTAAATTGCGCATCATATCACGCTTTACTTGTCGGAAATGATGCGTCGCTTCTGCCATGCGCTTCGTCACCGTTTGCACCATTATATCTTTCGTCGGAAGTTGAAACGACGCTTGCCACTCGATGGCAGGTGCGGAAGCTGGCAACGTTTGTTCCACTTGATGCAAAGCGTGCAATACCGCCTGCCGCGCCGCCATTTCCCGACCGTCTTCTACGAGTTGTTTTGCCGTTTCGACCGCCTTCGTTATCGTTTGTTGCGCATTTGGATGACGATGAAGTGCCGGAATCGTTTCTGTTTCCATCGTTTCAAACACCACTTGAATATTCGCTTCCCGCTGCACTGCTTTCACCGCTTGCGCAACAATGGCAGATAAAGGACGAACTTGTCCGTCTAATTCAGAAAGTGCCGTCGAAAGCTGTTCTTGCTGAGTATAGAGCGCCTGTTTAAATTGCTGGAAAACAGAATTCTCTGTTGACGAATCAAGCTGTTCCATTGCTTCCAAAAGCGAGAGTGTCCCTTGTTGCACGCGAGAGATGATTAGCTGTTGCGCTTCCGAGCGTGGAGCGGTTTGCACGTTTTCTGCCGACTCAATAGCCGTTTGCTGCGGTGGCGCCTGTACCGCTTTGACAAATTGCTCTTTCGCTTGCTGAATCGTTTGTTCGATGCGGGAAACGACCTCTTCTAACCCGCTTCCCCCACGAACGTTAGGCAAAACCGTTTCCTTTAGTTGCTGCACTGCTTCTTCGACGTGGCAAGCCGACCGAACGATTTGCTTTGCTTCCATCACTGCTTGCTCCAGCGACATGGTCGCTTTTGGCGCAGCTTTGCTTTCTGGCGGCTGCTCTGCTTCCGCTAACGCCTGCAACAGCTTCGTTTTCGCCGATAGCGGTTGTCCTGAGCGATACAATTCCTCTATTTCATCAAACGTTTTTCCAAGCAATTGCCGCACCGACTCGTTTGCTTTGACAATCGAAAGTGCTTTCGCCACAATCGGCTCCCGTTCGACTTGCCGGCGCACAAGGCGGAGCGCTTCGCTTGCTGGGGCTTGTTCATTGATTGGCGATTCTTTCCGTTCCATCAGCGCTTGTAACAAGCGACTGCGTGCGAGCGGCTCGTTCGTTTCTTTGAAACGAATCGCTTCCTGTACCGCGTTTCCTAGCGATGTATCGCCTGTTTCCTCCGCATATCGTTTTACGTGTTCAACCGCCCGCGCAAAAATCGGTTCTTGTTGCACTTGGATACGAAGTTCCGATAAAGACAGCGAGCGCTCTTCGGTCGTTCGGGTAAACGAAAAATTCGCATCGATTGCTTGAACGATTTCGCCTAGCGACGCGCTAAGCGATTGCCCGTGCAGCGCTTCATGGATTGCTGTTAGCTGCGATACGGTCATTTCAAGCTTTTTACTTGCGGCAACTTGAATCGTTTCTAACTTTTGTTCGACCGTTCCCGTTCCTTCCGTTAAAAACGTCCGCAACGAGGCAACAAGCTCGTTTGTTAGCGGCAGCTGCTTTGCGGCGATAATCTGCGCCGCTTGGCGTAACTCCGGTGTTTCAAAAGAAGGAGGCGCTATCGTTGGCTGCGTAACGACTACTCTTCCTTCGATAATTTCTCCTTGCTGCCCAGTAATTTGCACCGTTAGACGCCCATCTTTCGGCACGTCGCCGTCAAAACGAAACCGAACATCGACACCGCGCAACTGGACGATCGCTTCACGGTCGCTTACTTTCTCTTTCACGACTACTTCATATACGTCGCCCACTTTCATCGTTGACATAGCAGGCGGCGTTGACCACCGCTGCAGTTGCCCGTATCCCCGTATTTCCATCGGCACCATCTCCGTTTTCCGTTTGTTCTATTTTTTATATCGACGAATCGCTAGCCAGTTTGAATGGGAGATTGTTCCCAACAATTGCGGAACGAAAAAAGAGGAAACCGTGTCGTTATTACGCACGGGCAAGCGTAAAAGAAGAAACGTCGCGCACTCCTCCTTGCTTCAATAGACGCGCGGCGTGATAAACGGTCGAACCGGTCGTGTAAAGATCATCAATGAGAACACATTGGTCACACCGCCACTCCCCCGTACATAAACGAAATTGAACCGTCCGCAGGCGCTCTATTTTCGTCTTTTTCGACTGCTTTTCGGAATCGACGCGCTCTAGTACGTCAACAATGGGCAACGAAAGCAGCTCCGCGAGCGCTTTCGCTTGGTTAAAGCCGCGCTCATACAGCCGTTTCTTGCTCAACGGAATTGGCACAAGTACGACATTTTTTGAAAAATGGCGAAAAAATTCGCGGCAAACATCGGTGCGGAACGCTTCGACAAGCGCATAATCGCCGCGGAACTTCCAACGCGCCACAACATCTTTCATCCATTCATCGTATACATAGACGGAGCGATTTTTCGTCAACACATCCCGCCACTCGTCCGCCTGCTGCCAGCGGAGGCAGTCAGTACATATGTCGCCGTGGCGGTACGACTCTGCCATTTGCGAAAACGGGCGGTCGCACCGATGGCAACGTTCTCCATCTAGTAACGAAAACGAACGGCGGCACATTTCGCATAATACGTCTGTTTGTTTCACCGTTAAAAAGTCGCCCCATCCTAGCTTTGGCTCGTAGCGCTGATGGCAAAGTAAACACATCACCGCAACCCCTCCTTTTGCCTCGCTTCGTCGTTCATCTGACGAATATGCCGAATGGCTTTCACCATCGCTTTTGTTTTTCCGAAATGAAAAAAGCGAACGTCCCCGCCCGGATATTGGGCGCTACGCCCTACCCTTCCAGCGATTTGCACAAGCGCTCCTTCGGTAAACACATCGTCTTCTGCCCCAAGCACTGCCACATCGATATTTGGAACGATCACGCCCCGCTCTAAAATGGTCGTCGTCACTAACAGCGGAATGTTGCCCTCGCGAAATGATTGCACTTTTTCTTTTCGTGCGTTATCTTCCGCATGCACACCGACAATGCGATGGTCGAGCCGCTGCAAAATCGCGGCGACTTTTTCCAATAGCTCAACATGGGGCACAAACAAAAACGCTTGTTTTTTCTCGTCTAGCCGTTTTTTGACCCAGGTGAGCACATTCTGTGGCAGCGTCCCTCGGGTTACTTTTTTCCGCCAATTGCCGCACCATTCCAACGTCGGAACAGGGAGTGGATAGCCGTGATAACGGGCAGGGATTGTGACAGCGGTACGCCTTCCTTGTCTAACGTCTCGCTGCCAGTCTTCTTTTGGAGTAGCGGTTACATACAGAAGGGCAGACGGTTCCTTGCGTGCTTTTTCGGCAGCGTATGCCAGCATTGGCTCGACAGAATACGGAAACGCATCGACTTCATCAATAATCATCACATCAAATGAATGGTAAAAGCGTAAAAGCTGATGGGTAGTGGCGATGACGAGCGACCCTTGCTTATTCCGTTCCTCGCTGCCGCCGTATAACGCGATGGTCGGAACCGATGGAAACGCTTGTTTTAAGCGTGGGGCTAATTCAAGGACGACGTCCGTTCGAGGGGTGGCAAAGCATACACGGTCACCGCGCGCTAACGCTCGTTGAATGCCAGGAAACAAAATTTCTGTCTTCCCTGCGCCGCACACCGCCCAAACGAGCAGTTCTGCGTGCTGTTCGATGGCTTGCACGACCGCATCGGCTGCTTGTTGTTGGGCGTTCGACAGCGTCCCTGTCCATGCGAGCGAATGCGGATAAACGACGCGCTCCGGTGGAACGTTAGAAACGACAAGTGGGGTGCATTCGCTCACTCGCCCCATCGTCACACACTTTCGGCAATACGTGCATATCGTTTCACAACGGGCGCAAAAGAAGGAGGCAAATAAATGAGGCGCATCGTTTCCGCATCGCAAACAGCGATGCCTTTGCGTAGTAGAAATAATGCCTTTTTGGTACGATACGTACCCGTTTTCATAGTGGGAGTGCAGTTGTTCTAGAGAAAAAGGAAGTTCATCGAGAAGGAGTTGTCTTCCAGCAAGAAACGAAAGAAGTTCAGAAGAAGGAGAAAAATGAGGATTCAGTTCATAGATGGGGATTGTGGCAACTCGGCTGATCGGCACCACCTTTTCTCCCCCAGCCGTTAATGGCTCAGGCACTAAGTTTGTCCCATCATACATAAAACGCATCGTATCCCTCCTGCTAAAAATAATGGGTATGAGGGCTTGGCGCTCCTCCATCAACAGAGGAACGCCATTATGGCCGATACCAAGCAAGACCAAGTGCCCCTTCACCTAAATGCGTACCGATGACCGGTCCGAAATAGCTAATAGTAAATTCGACGTTCGGATATTGCGCCGCGAGCTCGTCTTTCCACGCCGTTGCCTCTTCTAAGCGGTTCGCATGAATAATTGCCGCTTTTAACGGGACGCCGCGCTCTGCGTCTTGGGCGAGCAACTCTTCGATACGTTTGATCGCTTTTTTGCGCGTGCGTATTTTTTCAAACGGCACGATGACTTTGTTTTCAAAATGCAATAGCGGCTTGACTTGCAAAAGGCTGCCAATGAACGCTTGCGCTCCGCTTAACCGCCCGCCGCGCTGCAAATGAATTAAGTCATCGACCATAAAATAGGCGCGCATTGTCTGCTTGATTTCCTCAAGCCGAGCGAGAATCGCTTCTGGAGGATGGCCAGCAAGCGCCATTTTCGCTGCTTCGATGACGTAAAACCCTTGCGCCATGCAGCTAATTTCCGAATCGTACGGATACACCGGAACATCGACCATCGTTCCCGCCGTCACCGCCCCTTGGTACGTCCCGCTAATGCCACTCGATAAATGAATGCTGATGATGGCGTCGTATTCCTTCCGTAGCGATTCAAACAGTTCCACAAACGCCCCAGTAGGCGGCTGTGAAGTCGTCGGAAGATGTTTATGCTGCTTTACTTCCGTAAAAAATTGTTCCGCATCGATGTCGATTTCTTCCCGATACGTTTCGTTGCCAAACGTCACGCTCAACGGAATCATATGAATATGCAACGATTCCCGTACTTCTTTCGGAATATACGCCGTGCTATCTGTCACAATCGCTGTTTTCATCGCTCGTACCTTCCTCATTCGATAATGTCTAAATTTTATTGTAGCGAAAAATGGGACAAATTGCATTAAAAAAGGCTGTCGAACGATTCGACAACCTTCGCTAACGGACTTCGACCCAGCCGTTTTTAATGGCGACGACGACGGCTTGCGTCCGGTCGCTGACGTTTAGTTTTTGTAAAATGTTGCTGACGTGGTTTTTTACTGTTTTTTCGCTAATAAACAGCGCTTCGCCAATGCCGCGGTTGCTTTTTCCGTCCGCTAGTAGCTGCAATACTTCACATTCTCGGCGCGTTAACAAATGAAGCGGCAAACATACTTCGCGTTTTTCCGGTGCTGCTTTTCCGGTTTCTCCAGCGGCAAGCCGGCGATACTCTTTCACTAAATTGTGCGTGACGCGCGGATGCAAATACGAACCGCCTTCCGCCACTACTTTTACCGCCTCGACTAACGTATCGGCGTCCATATCTTTCAACAAATAGCCGGACGCCCCACTTTTTAGCGCGTGCATCACATAATTTTCGTCATCATGGATGGAAAGAACGACGACTTTTATATCGGGATACGCTTCAATCAGTTGGCGTGTTGCTTCCACTCCGTTCGTATGTGGCATGTTAATATCCATAATGACAATGTCTGGTTGGTATTTTTCGACGAGAGCAAGTGCCTCTTTCCCGTCTGCCCCTTCGGCGACGACCTCAAATTGTTCTTCAAATTGCAAAATCCGCTTAACTCCTTCGCGAAATAGACGATGATCATCGATAATGACGATGCGCGTTTTCATCGCTCGTTCCTCCCTTTCTCTGTTGCCTCTACATTGAGTGGAATTTGAATAAAAATCGTTGTGCCGACGCCAAGTTGCGAACGAATATTCATCGTTCCTTCTAGCAGCTCGACACGCTCTTTCATGCCAATGAGCCCGAAGGCGTTTTCTTTTTTCTCGGTCGCATCAAACCCTTTGCCATTATCTTTTACTAATAAAAACAAAAGGTTCTTTTTGATTTCCATTTTCACTTCGATTTCCCCTGCATCCGCATGCTTCAGTGCGTTTTGCACCGATTCTTGCACGAGGCGAAAAATAGCGACTTCCAATCGAGCCGGCAGCCGTTTTTCTTCTCCGATATGTACAAACGAAATGCGCGTTTTTTTGTTATACTCTTCCACCGTTTGCAAATATTTGCGAAGCGTAGGAATTAAGCCTAGATCGTCAAGCGCCATTGGTCTTAAATCATAAATAATTCGCCGCACTTCGTAAAGAGCAGAACGGACCATTTTTTTAAAATCGCGCACTTCGTCAATCGCTTCGTCCGCACTCCGCTCGCGAATGATGCGCTCCATTAAATCTGACCGCATCATCACATGCGCAAGAAGCTGCGCCGGCCCATCATGAATTTCGCGCGATAGGCGCTTTCGCTCTTCTTCTTGCGCTTCAATAATTTTTAGGCCAAACTCTTGCTTTTGCCGCGCTCCTTCAATAAATTCGCTCACTTCGCGGAAATCGCTCGTTAAATAGTTCAATACGACCGTAATTTGCCCGATTAAATGGTCGGCACGCTGAATCGTTTCTTGCAAGCCAGCCAACCGGCGTTCTAACTCATCGCGACGCAATCGCAATTGCTTTTCTTGCTCGCGAATCATCGTCACTTTCATTTGCAAATCGTGCGCCTTTTCGTACGTTTCCCGAATTTCTTCTTCGGAATAACGGGAAAACTGACGGTTCACTTCCGACAAACGCTGCCGAGCAAGCCGCGCTTGCGCCTCTAGTTGGTCGGCTTCGCGAATCACTTGCTGGACGCGCCGTTTCGTTTCCGTTAGCTCGTTAAGCAAACGGTCATGCTCTTGGCGCGACTGCTCGCCAATTCGGAAAATTTCGTCTTTGCTATGGTGCACGGTGTTAATCATTTTTTCGACAATTTTATCCAGCGCTTTAGCGTTTAATTTTTTATATGAAGACATAACGTTCCTCCAACGTTTGGTAAAGTCCCCGTCCTTCTAGCAATGCGGGAGGGCTTTCATGAGCATGATAAAAAAACGATAAATTTTTCCGGTGAAAAGTTTTATTGAAGGAAAAAAGTTGTCGATTTATAATAGAAAAAGCGCAATTGTTTTTGCCGCCGCTTCATGTGTGTATTTCTAGTATACCACGTTTTTCTATGGACAGATTAGGAAAATAGACGTTTTTCTGCATTCGAACAAAAGTCGCAATGTCGAACGTTGCCGATAAGGGGTGTTTTTCGTTTGTTGCCAATGTACTATACCGTCAAAGGGTACGGGGAAGCAGAAATCGTGATTGAAAAATCGCGATTCATTTGTTATGTGAATCGGGCGACGACAGAAGAAGAAGCAACGCATTTTATTCAAACGATTAAAAAAAAGCATTGGGATGCGACGCATAACTGCTCGGCCTACCTCATTGGCGAACACGACCACATTCAAAAAGCAAACGATGATGGTGAACCAAGCGGGACGGCAGGCGTTCCGATGTTAGACGTATTAAAGAAAAAAGGATTGAAAGATACCGTCGTTGTCGTCACGCGCTACTTCGGCGGCATTAAGCTCGGTGCGGGTGGGCTTGTCCGCGCTTACAGCAAAGCCGTTTCCGAAGGGCTAAAGGCGGCAGGCATCGTCGAACGCCGGCTCATGCGCGTCATGCGTTTAACAATCGACTACCCATGGCTTGGCAAAGTGGAAAATGAGCTGCGGGCGTCCATTTATCCGATCAAAGCCATCCATTACCTCGACCGCGTCGAAATCGACGTATTCGTCGAAGAAACCGCCAAACAACCGTTCATCGACTGGATCACCGATTTAACGAGCGGGAGGGTGGAAATTGTCGAAGGAGCGGTAGAGTATTTGGAGAATGAAGTAACACTTTAGGGAAAAATATATTTACTGCATCGTTCATTTTTTATAAAATGATATGATGGTACAAACATTGACTTACAACCGAAAAGAGGGTTTTTATGATTGATTCACGATCAACTAGGAAAGTTGTGAAAAGGAAAAAGAAGAAAAGCAAAAAATTTCGCTCTTTTCTTTTGATTATCCTTTTGTTGCTCATTGGTACCGGAAGTGTTTTCGCCTACCAAATCTATTCTGAAGCGAAACGAGCGAGCGAAAAAATATATGCTGCCTTAGATGTTTCCAAATTGAAAAAGAAACCGCATGAAAACATTGAGATTAAAAAAGACCCGATAACAATTTTGCTCGTCGGGGTCGAGAATCAATACCATGACGAAAAAGGTCGTTCAGACGTTATTATGTTGTTAACCGTGAATCCGGTAACGAAAAAAATATATGTGCTAAGCATTCCACGCGACACACGCGTCTACATTCCAGCAGAAGGACGCAAAGATAAAATTACGCATTCTTACAGCTACGGCGGTATTGAAGCGACTATCGCTGCGGTCAATGAATTAATTGACGTGCCGATCGATTATTATATTACAACAAATTTCGAAGGATTTGAACAAATCGTTGACTCACTTGGTGGAGTGAAAGTAGATGTGCCATTTACGTTTAAAGCACAACTGACGGGATCATTAAAATGGTATACGTTCCATCAAGGAGAGATGGAACTTGACGGAAACAAAGCGCTTGCATACGTACGAATGCGAAAATCGGATCCTAAAGGAGATTTAGGGAGAAATGAACGACAAAAACAAGTTCTTCGAGCGATTATTGATAAAAGTACGTCGATTACTTCTCTGCCGAAGCTTGATAACGTAATCGCCAATTTAGGGGACAACGTCCGAACAAACATCCCTCCTTCCGATTTGCTTTCGTTCATTTACTTGTATAAAAAAATGAAAGATGTCCCTGTAGAAAATCTACATCTAAAAGGATACGATGATTTTATTGACCATGTGTATTACTATATCCCTGACGAACAATCCGTAGCAGAAATTAACGAAACATTAAAACAAGCATTACAAAAAGACACCAATACTTCTTATACACAAAATAGTAGTGAGCAAAATTCCAAGTCTTCTAACTAAATAGTCTTCTCACTAAAAGGGTCCTCAGTCATAGGACCCTTTTAGCACTTTCTTCCGATTGGAAATTTCGACAAAAATCGGTTACTATAAAGATAGGAGAATATTAACGTGCGGAGGGATAGCGTGAAAAAGTGGATTGCTTCTACGATGATTGCAGCTAGTTTGCTAGGTTCCACGTTTGCTTCGGCAGAAGCGGCGACAAAAACCTATGCTTTATCGGTGAAAGTTTCGGTCGCAAATGTCCGACAAACTCCGACAATGGATGCAAAAGTAGTCACAAAATTAAAAAAAGGAACAGCAATAAAAGCAATTGCTGTGTCGACGGATGCAAAAGGCGCGAAATGGTATAAAGTCGTGCTCGCTAACAACAAAACGGGATGGATGCACGAAACGGTCGTGAAAACTATCGCTTCTAATCCAAAAACAACGGTGGCTGTGAAAAATTCACAACTAAACAGCGAAAAGTCGATCGTTACGCAATTATCTATTAGTGTTTCGGTCGCAAACGTCCGGCAGAGCCCTTCGACAAGCGCCAAAGTGCTAACCCAGCTGAAAAAAGGAACGGCACTAAAAGCAGTTGCGGTTTCCACCGATGCTAAAGGCGCGAAATGGTATAAAGTCACACTTTCTAACAATCAAACGGGATGGGTGCATGAAACAGTTGTTACAGTAGGCAATACAGCTACTACGCCGTCCAAGCCTGATACGACAAAACAAACGGTCATCACGAATCGAGCCGTTCTTTATGCAACACCATCTTTCCGAGCAACGGTCGTAGAAAGAATAAACAAAAATAGCCAAGTGTCTGTTCTAGAAACGAAAAAGGATGCATTATTCAACTGGATCAAAGTAACTTCACCTTCAGGGGCTACCGGATGGCTTCCGGCGTTTGAATTAAATTTAGTTGCTCCGAAATATGTCTATGCCGTCACTTCTTCTGTAAAACTTAGACGCGGGGCATCAGAAACTTATGTGGCAACCGCAACGCTGAACATCAACGACCGCCTTTTATCGTTATACAGCTATAACGGTTGGCTATGTGTCGAAACCCCTGCTGGAATACGCGGTTGGGTGCAAGAAGAAAGCGTTTCTCCGATTGCTGTTAACCGTCTTACTTCACCAACGATCAAGAACAATGGGGACGATCGTTATTTAGAATGGGAAAAAACAAACAATTTCAACGTATCGTATGCTGTATTGTCCGACAATCGGTTGAAAATTTCCGGAGCGTTTTCGTATGCGGATATTCCGACGTTTCCAATTGACGGCATCCAGTCTGTTGAGCAAACCGATACTTCCGTCATCGTGACATTTTCACCTGGGTATACGTTCACCATCCGAAATTACAGCGATCGCTTATCTATTAAAATCATTGAAACCGGTTTAAAAGGAAAGAAAATTATTGTGGACGCCGGGCATGGCGGACATGACACAGGCGCTATCGGCCCAACCGGTTTAAAAGAAAAAGAGATTACGTTAAATACGGCGTTACTGTTAAAAGACGAATTGGAAAAGGCTGGCGCTATTGTCACATTAACACGAAGCACAGACGTTTTTCTCGAGTTATCCGAACGGACAGCTATCGCGAACAGTTCGGACTATGATGCCTTTATTAGCATCCATGCCGATTCTTATTCGAAAACATCAACAGGAACGACAACGTATTACAACGTCACTACTAACTTTAACGGCCCAAAAAGTAAATCACTAGCCCAATATGTGCAACAATCTCTTGTGGCACAGCTTGGAACGCCAAACCGCGGCTATAAAGAACAGGAGTTTTACGTCAATCGAAAAAATGAGCTGCCTAGCATCCTTGTAGAATTAGCATTTGTTTCAAACCCAAATGAAGAAGCGCTACTAAAAACAAAAGCGTTTCTCCAAAAAGCAGCTGTCGGCATTCGCCAAGGGCTAGAGCAATATTTTAATAACTTTTAATACGTTGCTCAACGAAACTACTTGAGGGAGGATTTGCGATGAACGCAAAAAAATGGACGATTTCTCTCGGGCTAACGATTGGAATCGTTGCAGGTTCAATTTTTTTCACTCCGACAATCATGAAAGCGTCAGAAGAAGTCATTTTAGCTAGTGTCGATTGGGTAACTGCCCAATTAAATCCAATTAAAACGCAGATCACTACTTTACAAGCAAAAATTGATGCCCAACAAAAAGAAATCGACAGCTTAAAACAACAGTTAGCGAAACAAGCAGCGCTTCCATCCACTGTTTATGCAACAAAAAGCAAAACAGCCATCCGTAGCGGAGCAAGCACCGCTTACAAAATTGTTGCCTATAAAAACGCAGGCGAATCATTAAAAGTCATTAGTGCCCTCTCCTCTTCACAAGGAGTTTGGTATTATGTACAAGCTTCGTCGACGGTAAAAGGATGGGTTTCCTACAGCGATGTATCAATAACAAAAGGCACTGCAAGCAACAACCAAAAAACAGTCGTCACGATCGCAAAAACAAATATCCGCAAAGGAGCAAGCACGTCCTATCCAATAGTTGAAACGGTCGAGCGAGGAGCGGTGCTTCTGTTCATTCAATCGTTTACTAATTCTCAAGGCGAAATATGGTATAACGTGCAAACAAACAGTGGGAAAAGAGGCTGGATGGCCGGATATTTAGGCGAGGTGAAATAGCAATGAAGCACCTTTTCGCGCTTTTGTTTGCCGGCACCCTTTTCTTTGCGCTTCCCGTTTCACCGAAAGCAATGGAAGTCGTAACGTACGCCAATCCGGTCAACGTTCTTGTCTATCAAGGAAACTCTGTTTCTATTTTAATTAACGGAAACTATCAATTATTTAATAAACAAAGCGGCGCAATTACACCGTTAAGTACGAACACAACGTTAACCGTTCAATACACGCCAACAGGCATTGTTGTTTCGGATGGAACATCTACTTACACATCGACACTTGGATTTACAATCCAAGAAACAAAAGGGGTATACGCTCTTTCCTTGCTCAAAGTAAACACTACATTGTATCGCGGTAGCGCGGACATTACAAGCCAAACGAACAAACTGCAAGTGGTGAATATACTTGACATGGAAGACTATTTAAAAGGGGTCGTGCCGAATGAAATGCCATCTTCTTGGCCAACAGAAGCGTTAAAAGCGCAAGCCATTGCCGCAAGAAGCTATGCGGAAAAAACAAAAGGCACGTTAACAACAAATCCAAATACACAAGTATATGGTGGATATAGTAGTGAAAAAGCGGCGACGAACCAAGCGGTCGATGAAACGAAAGGATTGTACGTCAAATATAACGGCCAAGTCATTCAAGCGTTTTTCCATTCGACAAGTGGCGGGAAAACAGCGAACGTTGGCGACGTCTGGAACTCTAACCAAAGCTTATTTCCTTACCTTGCAAGCGTCAGCGATCCGTACGAATCATCGCCGTATAGCAACTGGTCGTTTACGTTTACACCAACGACTATTTTACAGTCGTTCGGTTTTTCGGATCCTTCCACCGTGTTATACGACGTATCCATTACGAAAAAAGGAGTAAATGGCGAAGTAGGAGCGGTTACCGTGATGACTTCTGCTGGCGAAAAAACGATTAGTGGTAACGAAAGCACGATTCGCAGCCTATTTCCAATTAACGATAGTCGTTATTACAATAAACTGCTTTCAAACTGGTTTACAATGACCGTCAATAAAGACGGTGGATTATACGTACAAACCGTGGCAGGGAAAACACCTCTGTATTCATTAGACAATGGACAGCAAGTGCAAACAACTGCTGGTGTTCAATCCATTACAGATGCAGGAAACGTCAAAGTACAGACGGCGGATGGCGTAACTACTATTCCTTCAACCATTGGTACCGTCACGTCGGTCGTTGTGAACGGAAAAGGGTGGGGGCATCGCATTGGAATGAGCCAGTATGGGGCAAAAGCGTTTGCAGAACGTGGATGGACAGCTGCTCAAATTTTGCAATATTACTTCAAAGGAGCTGTTGTCTCTAAATAAAAGAGCCTAGGTCGTCCTAGGCTTCTTTTTATTCCGTAAGATGTTGTAGTAGATCATCCACAATGCGAATCCACGAATATTCCTCAACAGCTAGTTTTCTGCCGTTCGCTGACATCGTCTCATATTCTTCCGAAGAAATGGAAAGCAAGTTGCGAATTTCCGCTGCGATTCCTTCTGGATTTTCCGGCGGCGCAATCCGACCGCAATGATGCGTTAATAAAATTTGCGCGCTCTCGCCTTCCCCGCAATAAAGTACAGGAGTTCCTGTCGCAAGCGCTGGGAAAATTTTTGACGGACGCGCTCCTTTAAATAAATCAATGTTGCGCAACGACACAATGCTGTAATCGGAAATCGAAAAAATTTCCGGCATTTTCGCCACCGGTACGGAGCCGTAAAAGGTCACGTTATCAAGCTGAAGTTGTTCCTTCATCTCGATTAACTTTTCCCGTTCTTGTCCATCTCCAACAAATAAAAAATGAACGTTCGGGTGCTCGTTTTTCAACAAAGCGGCTGCCTCTAACACGGCATCGAGTCCTTGGGCATACCCCATCGTTCCTGCGTACGTAAAAACAATTTTCCCTTCGAGCCCAATTTCTTTCACGAGTGCTTCGCTCTTTGGTAGTGGACGAAACACATCCGTATTGACGCCATTCGGCAATAAAAACACATCACTTGCCGGCTTGCCGTGTTTCATCATATACTCGCGAATCCCTTCGGTTGCCGTCGCAATTTTCCACGATTTTTTATATAAAAAATGTTCCAGCCATGTCGCCATCCGAATGAACGTTTTATTTTTTAAAATCCCTAATTCCACTGCTGATTCCGGCCAAATGTCGGCTACGTTAAATACAAATTTCGCCCGTTTCAGTTTAGCGCCGATATATCCAGTAATCCCTAAAAATAGCGGTGGAGAATTGCAAATGATGACATCGGTCGGCTTCGCTTTCCAGAGCGAATAAAACGCGCTAAACGTAAACGAAAAATACGATGCCAACCTTTTCCAAAAACTTCCTTTTGGCGATGGGTAAATCCACGTTCGATGGACAGGAATCCCGTCCCACTCCTCAAATAAATAAAACATCCCACGATACTCTTCTGGAATAACCCCTTTCGGATGATGAGGGAACGCCGTCAACACTTCCACTTGATGCCCGCGTTTGATTAGCTCTTTGCTTACTTCATACACGCGAATTTGCGGTGCGCCCGTTTCTGGCGGAAAATGTTGACATAAATAAATAATTCGCATCATGGCTGCAATTTTTCCCGCAAATAATGTTCTAATTTATCTTTTAAGTCTGGGCGCTTTAACGCAAAATCAATCGAAGCTTGCAAAAAGCCGAATTTATCCCCTACATCATACCGCGTTCCTTTAATAATGTATGAATAAATCGATTCTTTGGAAAGTAACCGGTCAATGGCGTCGGTCAGCTGAATTTCTCCTTTCGCGTCCGGTTGCACTTCTTCTAGCATCTCAAAAATCGCAGGAGTTAAAATATATCGACCAATAATCGCCTGCGTGGAAGGCGCCTTTTCTACCGGCGGTTTTTCTACTAGTCCTTTCACCGCAAACAATTCCCCGTCTTGCCCGTTGTAATCAACAATTCCGTATTTATTCACTTCCGAGCGCGGAACATCTTTTACACCAAGCACGCTTGATTGTACACGGCTATATTGTTCAATCATTTGTTTTAACGCAGGAACATCACTGTCAATAATATCATCACCTAACAGCACTGCAAATGGCTCATTGCCGATGAATTTTTTCGCGCATAATACTGCGTGTCCTAACCCTAACGGCTCTTTTTGTCGAACATAATGAATATCGACTAAGTTCGAGATCGACTCGACAACTTGTAACATATCATGCTTGCCCGTCCGCTCTAGCAACATTTCAAGTTCTACCGACTTATCAAAATGATCTTCAATCGCCCGTTTATTGCGACCTGTCACGATAATAATATCTTCAATTCCTGAATGAACAGCCTCTTCAATAATGTATTGGATGGTCGGCTTATCGACAATCGGCAACATTTCTTTCGGCTGCGCTTTTGTCGCCGGCAAAAAGCGTGTGCCTAATCCCGCTGCGGGAATGACCGCTTTTTTGATCATTTTTCACACCCCGTTCAACGTTTTTTCGTATAGTTTCAACATACCATTCGCATTATCGATCCAATCGTAATGTTCTTTTACATGGTGTATGCCGTTTTTCCCCATTTGGTGACGAAGCTTTGTGTCGCTAAGCAGTTTTTGAAACGCTTTCGCCAATGCTTCTGGATTTTCTTTCGGGACGATTAAACCAGTTACATCTTTTTTCACCACTTCCGGAAGTCCACCGACGTTGGAAACAACGACCGGCACACCACACGCCATCGCTTCTACCGCCGCCACACCAAAGCTTTCACTGGCTGTTGATGGGATAGAAACTACATCCATTTTATTTATATATATAGGCACTTCGCTATTTGGTACACGTCCCGTAAATATTGTTACGTCCCTAACGCCAAGCATTTCTGCCAACTGTTCATACTGCTTGCGCTGTGATCCGTCCCCAACAATCAACAAATTCGTGTTCGGATATTGCTGATGAACGATCGCAAACGCCTTAATTAAATCCGCAATGCCGTACTTATCAGAAAGAGATTTTACTGTTCCAATCGTCACCGTATCCTTCTTCTCTATTTCCATCGGGCGGAAAATGGACAAATCGACTCCAAACGGTGTCACTTCCACAGATTTTCCTGTATATTTTTTCGTTTCTTCTGCCATGGTATGGCTTGTGGAGCAAATCACATCTGCCCTTTTCAAGGTAAACTCGACAATTTCTCTATTTACTCGATTTTGCTTTGGAAATTCATAAATATCAGTTCCCCATACAGAGACGTAAAACGGATGGTAATTTGTAAGCGCCCCGACAAATCCATAACTCGACACGTAATGCGCGTGTAAAATGTCGGGTTGGAACGAAGCAAGCTGTTTTTTTAAGGCGAATATGCTCGAAATATAGGAGAATTTCCCGGGAAACCACTTCGGCAATACCCATGTTTCGACTTCTTTCGCATTCTCTGGCGAATAATGATCTTTAAACGTAATCACTTTGACATCAATGCCTTGTTGCTGATAAAACAAAGCCCATTTATGCGTGTGAATGGACTTACTTGGGGCTAACAATGCTACTTTCATATTTCCTCCCTCGCTAGCGTTCGCTTCACTTTTTCCACTCTCGCAAGCCAAGAATGTTTTTGCATAAATGTTTCTGAAATTCGCTGACGATAATAATCCTTCCGTTCAATCATCGTGCGAATCGCTTCCGCCATCGATTGTGGATGATCTTCGCAAACGACTCCATATTCGTCCGTTTCAATAAATCGTTGCTGCGCTAAACAATTTGTCGCCACTACCGGCAATTCATTTGATAAATATTCGACAAGTTTTACCGGTACAGAGAAATCGTTGTACTCGCTGCGCAAGCGAGGAATAAACGCAAAGTCCATTTGCTCGTATAGCCGATCTAGCGCGGCGCCGCTAATATGTTGGACATCGACGCCTAAACGACGAATGCGAGCTTTTTGTTCTTCTGGCAGCGCTTCGTATTCATTTTTCCGACAAACAATGGTTAAATGAAGAAGCGGTGTTGGACTATTCACTAATTCCAATGCATCAAGCAACAAAAACAATCCGTAATCTTCATTGTTAATGCCGCCGACGTATACGCCTGACACGACCGATTTGCCACGTTGTTCTCTGTGAATCGTCCGTTGTTTCCCTCCTGGTGGAAGGTCGGTCATCGGACGGTTAATCGCTACGTATTTTCCCATTTCATTGCTTGGCAAGAAAATGACATCGCAATATGCTTCATAAAACCGCTCTTCTAACCGGTAAATTGTTTGCATTATTTTCTTTTTCCACCCTTTTAATGGGTAAAGCTCGTCGAACTTCCAATAAACGTCTCGATAAAACACACCGACCGGTACGTTCCGCTTTTTTAAGTAACGCAATACTGCCCGATCAATCAACGGTTTTTGCGGTCTATGTCCTGGGTCTGTCAACCATAACGGAATCGTTTGGTTTTCCATATAGCAGAACCAAATGTCTTCTAGCTCCCCGCTATCGACGAGCTGGCGAAATTGTTTCTCCCGTTCGGCTGATGTTCCAGAAATGAACACTATCTGTACTCCATTTCGGCTTCCCCATTCGCAAAACGCCTTATACATCTCATGCGGTCTTAGTTTGGAACCGCTGTTTGCTTGTTCCGCGAGTGCAAACGGATAATAGACGAGCACCTTTTTCATTGCAATCCCTCATCGAACACGAATTTTTTTTTAACATCCTGCTTTTTTCGAACCATCGCCAAATGTCGTCTTTTACGCGTAAAAACAGTACGATTCCGCCAAAAAGCACGACAAGCAACATCTAAAATCATTCATCGGTAGTCGTCTATGGAATGTTTACAGAAAAATAAAATAAGTTCACAAAAACAGATTTTCCAGTAAACAAAGACGACTAGCAAAATAACAACATGCTAACGCACACCCTTGCGTTCAATTACCTTAATAATTTTTTCCGCTGCTTTCCCGTCGCCAAATACGTCGGAATATACGGGGCGAACGTCTTTTTTCACAGCAGCGACAATTTTTGCTACATCTGTCCCTACAAGAATGTTTGCTTCTGTTTCTAACGTTTCAACCCATTCCGTTTGTTCGCGCACCGTGACGCACGGAACTTGCATAAAATATGCTTCTTTTTGCACACCACCCGAGTCAGTAATAATTTTTTTCGCATTGCTTTCTAATGTCAGCATGTCCAAATATCCGACCGGATCAATCACTTTTAAATTCGGAATCGCTTCTACGCTCAGACCGTATGACGCTAATTTATGTTTCGTGCGTGGGTGCATCGGCCACATTTTCACTTCTTCGATTTGTGCAAATGCTTCCAAAATATTTTTCATATTTTGGACATCATCTGTATTTTCCGCACGATGGATAGTAATAAGATGGTATTGCTTCGTCTCTAAGCCGAGATCAGCAAGAATCGTTGATTTTGCTCGTGCCAATTCTTTATTGTATAACACCGCATCGTACATAACATCACCGATGTTCAAGACATTGCGTGTAATATTTTCGTTCTTTAAATTCTCCACTGCGGTATCTGTCGGGCAAAATAAAAATTCAGAGACATGATCGGTCATGATTCGATTAATTTCTTCTGGCATTTTTTTGTTAAAGCTGCGCAAGCCTGCTTCTACATGAATTACAGGGATATGGAGTTTCGCTGCAACAAGCGCTCCAGCAAGCGTCGAGTTCGTATCGCCATATACAAGCACATAATCCGGCTGCTCGTTTAAAGCAATTTCTTCTAATTTAATCATCATTTCTCCCGTTTGTTTGCCATGCGTACCGGAGCCAACCCCAAGATGATAGTCTGGTTTTGGGATGTTCAGTTCCTCAAAGAAAATATCCGACATGTTCGCATCGTAATGCTGTCCGGTATGAACGATAATTTCCGTATGTTTCTTGCGCAAAACGCGCGACACAGGAGCTGCTTTAATAAACTGTGGGCGCGCCCCTAAAATAGTAACAATTTTCATAGCCCATCCTCCTCGTTGCTAATATTCCTATTTTTTATAAAATGTGCGCCATCGATTGTCTCCGAAACCCGTGATTGATAACCCAGCTCTCACCACAAGGAAAATTTGCAGTGTATCAACCTTTCTACACCGACAATCTTGGTTGAGAAAGGAATATGCCGAGCATGCATAATCGGCAAACAATTCGTTTGCCGATTATAGTGAAAATTAACATTATATTTGAAAACAGCGCAACCGTAAATATAGCAATAATACGACAGGTTTCTTGTTTAAACCAAACTAAAGGGGTAGAGATACATTTTACCATAACCAAAGATAAAAATATCTCCATACTATCTAACAAGCAAAAACATTGTATCAATTAACACTTAATTTATGATAGCAATTATAACAACTCCCGTTCATCCACCATTTTGCTGAATTTCGCTGGAAGTCCTTTGACAACTGTTTTCGGTTCCGTATCCTTGGTTACAAGTGCCCCCGCAGCAACAAACGTTTCTTCGGCGATTGTAATACCTGGCAAAATAATGGAAGCACCGCCGACACGCGCACCCCGTTTAATCGTTGCGCCTTTAATTTTCGAGAATCGTTCTTCTGTTCGCCCCATGTAATTGTCATTTGTTGTTGTGACGCACGGCGCGATAAAGACGTGGTCTTCTAACGTTGAATACGCCGTAATATAAGAGTTTGATTGAATTTTTGTCCGATCGCCGATTTTTACATAGTTTTCGATGCATACTCCACGCCCGACAATGACGTACTCGCCGATTTCCACGTTTTCCCGCACGCTTGCTAAATCCGCTACGAGCGTATTCGCGCCAATTATCGCCCCGCGATAAATGACCGCATTCGCGCCAATCGTACAATTTTCGCCAATCACAAGGGCTGGAACATCGCCAGTAAGTTTGACGGTACTCGTTTTCGCTGGTTTTGGCGGCTTGCCAAGCACCGCGCCATCGGCGACGGTCGTCCCGTCGCCAATAACCGTTCCTTCATGAATGGTTACGCGGTTACCAATGATGACGTTTTTTCCGATTTTTACCCCTTTTTCAATGACCGTAAAATAACCGACTTCTACCGTTTCGTCCAGCATAACCGAAGGATCAATAAAGTTCATCTTTCTTTTCCCCTCACCGTTATAGTTTTACGTACTTGTTCGGTTTTTGCACATCTTTTAACGCGTTGCGTGTATCGAAAATGACAGGGCTATTTTGCGCAATCATCTCATAATCAAAGGTCGAATGGTCGGTTGTAATGAGTACGATGTCTGACTGCTGCAACAATTCCGGGGTCAATGCTACTGTTTCGATAACGCGGTTGCACGCTCGGAACGATGGAACATACGGGTCAACGACCGTAAATTCCGCTCCATGTTGCTCTAATAGCTCAACAATTTTTAATACTGGGGACTCGCGCACATCGTCAATGTCTTTTTTATACGCCACCCCTAATACGGTCACTTTTGAACCGCGAAGTGCTTTTCCTTCTTCGTTTAAAATGTGCATCGTACGATGGATGACATATTCCGGCATCGCGTTATTAATTTCCCCCGCTAATTCAATCAGGCGTGTATGATAGTTGTATTCCCGCGCTTTCCATGTTAAATAGAACGGGTCAATCGGGATGCAGTGTCCGCCTAACCCTGGGCCTGGGTAGAACGCCATAAAGCCGTACGGCTTCGTTTTCGCTGCTTCAATGACTTCCCACACATCGATGCCCATCCGTTCGCAAAGAATCGCCATTTCGTTTGCTAAGGCGATATTAATATGACGGAACGTATTTTCAAAAATTTTCTCCATTTCGGCGACCGCTGGGCTTGACACTTCGTGGACATCGCCTTCAAGTACCGAACGATAAAGGGCCGAAGCGACTTTCGTACATTTTTCTGTCACACCGCCCACCACTTTTGGCGTGTTTTTCGTTTTAAACACCTTGTTCCCCGGGTCAACGCGCTCAGGAGAATAAGCGACAAATACTGTTTCTCCAACGACCAATCCTTTTTTCTCTAACGCTGGCTTAACAATTTCTTCTGTCGTTCCAGGATACGTCGTAGACTCTAGGACGACTAACATCCCTTCGTGCGCATATTTGGCAATTTCATTCGCCGAACTTTCAACATAGGACGTATCTGGCTGATGATGCTCATCAAGCGGTGTTGGCACAGCAATGGCTACTGCGTCCACTTCCGCGATGCGCGCATAGTCCGTTGTTGCTTGTAAATAACCTTGTTTTACCATTTCGTGTAAATCTTCATCGACGACATCGCCGATATAGTTAATGCCGCTATTTACTTGGTCTACCCGGCTTTGTTGAATGTCAAAACCAATGACTTTAAAGCCCGCTTTTGCTTTTTCCACCGCAAGCGGCAAGCCGACATATCCTAACCCGACTACGCCGATGACTGCCTCTTTTTTCTCGATTTTATTTAGCAATTGTTCATAGTAGTTCATTGTGACCGTCCCTTTCTTATGATAGTGTAACTTTTTTGCCTGTTTCTGCGGATTCTAAAATCGCTAAAATAAGCTTCACTGGCGCAAGACCGTCTTCTCCTGTCACAATCGGCTCGCGATCTTCTCGTATCGCTTGAATCATATCTTCCACAATGCACTGGTGTCCTGGTTTCCCAAACGGGTCGTTGCTAATCTCGGCAATGACTTGTGCTTTTTCTTCTTCCGTTACTCCTTCGATATCCCACGTCTCAATAAAATTCGCTGTTCGACCGCTAATTTTCACCGATGCTTTTTCGCCGAAAATCGCAATCGACTCTTCTAAGTTTTTCGGATAAATCGTAGTAGCCGCTTCAATGACTCCAAGCGCTCCGTTTTTAAACTGAACGACGGCTGCCGCCACATCTTCTGTTTCAATATTGCGCAGCCTTGTCGCGACCATCGCTTGCACCGATTCGACTGGTCCCATTAACCAGAGCATTAAGTCAAGATCGTGAATCGCTTGGTTCATTAGCACGCCGCCATCAAATTCTTTCGTCCCGCGCCATGGCGCTTGGTCGTAGTAGACTTGGTTGCGATTCCAACGAACAGTGGCGTTGGCGTGGCTTAGCTTTCCAAACGCCCCTTCTTCCATCTTTTCTTTTAATTTTTGAATCGCTGGACGGAAGCGGTTTGGATGAACAACAGCCAGCTTCACACCATTTTCTTTCGCCACGCGAATCATTTCTTCCGCATCCTCTATTTTTAACGCCATTGGCTTTTCGACAATTATATGACGCTTATAGTTTGCGACGATATTTGTCAGCTTTGCATGAAGACCAGAAGGTACGCAAATGTTGACGACAGCGATATCTTCATTTTCTTTTAACATCGTTTCTAAATCGGTATATGTTTTCACTTTTTCTGGAAATCCTGTTAAACGCTCTGGGTTCGTATCGCACACCGCAGCAAGCACCGCTCCTTCGGCGTTTTCAATCGCTTCCATATGTTTTTTGGCGATGTGCCCCATCCCGACAATCGCAAATTTAACCATGATAGTACCTCCTAGCATCGAACACATACTTCATCAACGTAAGGAAAATAAACGTCAAAAACACACCGAAAACAAAACCGCTCGCAATCGATTCTTTTGCATACGATTTTGATGGAGCGACTGCTTCGGAAAGCACCGATGGCTTCTCATAAAACGCTAAATCGCCGCGCACACGATTTGCCGTTTCCATCGTTTTTATTAAATGTGCTTTTTTAGATTAGCACGAAGCGTTGTTTTCTCGATGTTGAACAACTTGTTCATACTTAGAAAACGCCCCCTGCACGCAAGCGGCGACGTTTTCTTTTCGAATTACTTTTTATAAAACTCGACAATTTTCTCGACAACGTATTGTTGTTGCTCTACTTTTAACTCTGGGAACATCGGCAATGATACCGCTTCTTTTGCTGCTTTTTCCGCTTCTGGGAGATCTCCTTCTTTATAGCCAAGCTCTTGAAATACCGGCTGCAAATGAAGCGGAAGCGGATAATATACCATTGTCGCAACTCCGTTTTCGTTTAAGAACGCTTGTAACTCGTCGCGTTTCGGTACACGAATCGTATATTGATGGAAAACATGGTAATGACCCTCTACTTCCACTGGTGTCACAACCACATCGCCAAGCATTTCCTTTAAGAGGTGCGTATACGTTGCCGCGCGCTCCCGGCGCAATTCCGACCACTCATTCAAGTGCGGGAATTTCACGTTTAAAATCGCTGCCTGCATTTCGTCTAAGCGGCTATTGTATCCTAAGACGTGATGATAATATTTCGGCTTGCTTCCATGCACACGAATGACACGGCATTTTTCCGCAATTTCATCATCGTTCGTCACGATCATGCCGCCATCCCCGTAAGCACCTAAATTTTTCGTTGGGAAAAAGCTGTACGTTGCTGCTGTCCCAAGCTCCCCAACGTTTTTCCCTTTATATTTTGCCCCAATCGCTTGCGCAGCATCTTCAATGATAAAAAGATCGTGCTTCTTCGCGATTTCTACAATTGGGTCCATATCCGCCATTTGTCCATATAAATGAACCGGAAGAATTGCTTTCGTGTTTTCCGTAATTGCTTCTTCGATTTTTGCTGGGTCGATGTTAAACGTCACTGGATCAATATCAACAAATACTGGTTTCGCTCCTGCGCGGACAATCGCACCGCCTGTTGCGAAAAACGTAAATGGTGTTGTAATTACTTCATCCCCAGGCCCTACGCCAGCAGCTTGTAGTGCTATATGTATCGCATCGCTTCCATTTCCGCAACCAATGCCGTGTTTAACGTTACTGTAGGCTGCGACGTCGTTTTCTAACTTTTTGACATGATCGCCTAAAATAAAACGTGACGAGCTCATTACTTCATCTAATACCGTTAACATTTCGGTGCGTAAACGTTGATATTGCTCGCTTAAGTCTAACATTGGTACTTTCATGAAAATTCCTCCAATAAATTGGTATCGATTTATAACACGATTAGTTTATCACATTTTTTTCTCAATATAGTGTTCCTTTTTGACAAAATTCGTATATTGTATCAAAAAAACCGTTTGTACCTGCAAAAGACACAAACGGTCAATCCGCTCTTTATCGATGATTACCGTACGCCTTTCTATTACCACGGACAAGTCTACGAACGAGCGTCATAAACGGCTTGTACTGTTCATTGACAAGCCCGACTACTTCTGCTAATACTTCGCCTAAAATGAGCAATCCGAAAAGAATTAGCACCGATTGCCATAGCGTCGACGAAGAAAATAAAATTGCGCTAACACCAAACATAATGCCAAAGCAGTAAATCAGTAGCACCGTATTTCGATGCGAAAACCCAAGCGCCAATAATCGGTGGTGCAAATGCGATTTATCCGGCGCTGAAATTGGCTTTCGATTGACAATACGGCGAATAATCGCAAACGTCGTATCAAAGATTGGCACTCCTAAAATAATAACAGGTACGACAAAGCTGAACAACGTCACACTTTTATACAGACCTAGAAGCGACAATACGGAAATGGCGTACCCTAAAAATAACGCCCCTGTATCGCCCATAAAAATTTTCGCCGGATGGAAGTTGTAGAATAAAAAACCAATGATGCTGCCTAATATAATAAGGGACAAGGTGAAAATCAACATTTTCCCCGCCATTCCGGCTAGCGTGGCAATCGTCGCAATCCCAATAGCAGAAATACCGGCCGAAAGCCCGTCAAGACCGTCAATTAAATTAATTGCGTTCGTAATGCCCACAATCCAGAAAACCGTCACGGGATAGCTCCATACCCCTATATCAAATTTACCTATGAATGGAATCGAAAGCAATTCCACCTTCAAGCCTGAGGCGACGACGAGGCACGCCGCCAACAACTGCCCAAGAAATTTGATTCTCGGTGAGAGCTCGTACAAATCATCCAGCATCCCAATCAAAACAATTAAGATGGCGCCCACCGTAATGCCGGTCACTTTTTCGTGATAAATTCCCCCTACAAAATAACCAACGGTGACACCAATCACAATCGCCAATCCCCCGAGACGCGGCATAATACGCGTATGCACTTTTCGCTCATTCGGCTTGTCGATTGCGCCAATTTTAATCGCAAATTTTATGACAAGAGGCGTTACCGCAATAACCGTTAAAAACGATGCGAAAAACGCCAAAATTGCTTGTATGTTCATAAACAGATCACCTTTGACCTATAAATAGTTACACATCATTTTTATGTTACCACATAAGCGACGTAAATCAATCTTTTTTTGCTTCAAAACATTCGGCAAGTTTGGATGAACCAATGGATATTTGTATTTTTTTCCTAATCAAATTCCATGCAGTCGCTTTTTGCCATAGTATGTTATAATTCGTCTAGGAATGAATTTAAGTAGGAGAGGGAACTATGCTAACAAAAGTAAAAGCACTGTTTAACGAGAGTGCTCGCGACATCAAACGGCTACGCAAACTTGTGGAAAAAGTAAATGAACAAGAAGCGCACATCGCTTCGTTGACCGATGAACAGCTGAAAGCAAAAACGCTGGAGTTTAAAGAACGGCTTCAGCAAGGGCAAACATTAGACGATTTAAAAATTGAAGCGTTTGCTGTCGTACGTGAAGGGGCAAAACGCGTACTTGGACTTCGGCATTATGATGTCCAGCTAATCGGTGGGTTCGTGTTGCACGAAGGAAATATCGCGGAAATGCAGACAGGGGAAGGAAAAACGTTAGTCGCAACGCTTCCAAGTTATTTGCATGCCCTTGAAGGAAAAGGGGTGCATATTATTACTGCCAACGAATATTTAGCGCGGCGCGACCGCGAACAGATGGGGAAAGTGTTCGAATTTTTAGGGCTGTCGGTTGGCCTAAATATTTCGCAAATCTCCCCACAAGCGAAAAAAGAAGCGTATCAAGCGGACATTACATACGGGACAGGAACGGAATTTGGCTTCGATTATTTACGGGACAATATGGTGTACGATATTCGCGAGAAAGTGCAGCGCAAGCTTCATTACGCCATTGTCGATGAAATTGACAGCATTTTAATCGATGAAGCGCGCACACCGCTCATTATCGCAAACAAATCGAGCATCGGCGCTGAGTTGTTCCAAGTCACCGCCCAAATCGTCCGGCAATTTAAGCAAGACGAAGACTACGAATTGTATCCAGAAACGAAACAAATCTTTTTAACGGACGGTGGGGCGACGAAAATTGAACAAGCATTTGGCATTGGAAACTTATACGATGCCGAGCATCAAGCACTGTTGCACAACGTTATGCAATCACTGCGCGCGTTCGTGGTTATGAAACGCGACGTTGATTACATCGTTAAAGACGGAAAAGTGCTTCTCGTTGACCAATTCACTGGGCGTATTATGGAAGGGAGAACGTTCAGCGACGGGCTTCATCAAGCGATTGAAGCGAAAGAAGGCGTGGAAATTACAGAAGAAAACGACGTGCAAGCAACGATTACTATCCAAAACTACTTCCGCATGTATGAAAAATTATGCGGCATGACAGGAAGCGCAACCCCGTCGAAAGATGAATTTTGGGACACATATCATTTGCATGTCGTCACCATTCCAACGAACAAACCGCGGCGCCGCGTCGACATGGACGATCTTGTGTATCGCACATATGAAGCGAAAGCAAAAAAAATTGTTGCTGAAGTAAAAAAAATGCACGATATCGGTCGTCCTGTTTTAATCGGGACGACATCAATCGCCCAGTCGGAACGATTGTCGAAGTATTTAACGAAACACGGCATTCAACACCAAATTTTGAATGCCAAAACAGAAGAAGATGAAGCACGAATCATTGCGCTTGCCGGCCAAAAAGGACAAGTAATGCTCGCAACGAACATGGCTGGACGTGGCACCGATATTTTATTAGGAGAAGGCGTGGCAGAGCTTGGCGGCTTGCATATTATCGGCACCGAACGCCATGAAAGCAACCGCATCGACATGCAGCTGCGCGGTCGGGCAGGACGGCAAGGAGACCCTGGCTCTTCGCAATTTATCATTTCGTTAGAAGACGAACTGTTCAAATCGTACGATAAAGAAGAGTTAGAAAAATGGCTCAGCAAAGTGAAAACAAATGAAGAGGGCCTCATTATTTCTCCAGACCCTGTCAAATTTGTTCGTAAAGTGCAAGAAACCGTCGAGCACGCGCATTACTCGGCTCGTGCCCATTTATTAAAACTCGACTCTGTCATCGACCGGCAAAGCAAAGTTATTTATCAAATGCGCGACCGCATTTTAGCGTGCGCACCAACAGAAATGATGGCAGAAGTGCTGGAGTATATCAAAAACTATTTAACACAAACGATTGAAAAATATTGTTTACCCGACATTTTTTACGAGGAATGGAATATAAAAGGCTTGTATGAAGAGTTGTCGTTCGTATTTTTACGTTTTCATAAAACGATTGACGATTTAAAAGAACTAGAAAAAGAGCAAATCGAACAAATGGTGTTCGAAGAATATGAGAAACTGAAGAAAGACTTGCTGACACTGAAAGACGACGAATCACTTGCCGCTCAGCTCAAACGCTTTATGATTCAAACGATCGACTCGCACTGGATTCGTCATCTCGATTCGATTACGAACATAAAAGACGGCATCCATTTGCGCGGATACGGCCAAGAAGACCCGTACCGCCTCTTTGAAATCGAGGCGTTTCATGAATTCGTCCATCTCCAGCAAGAAATTCAGACCGATATTTCGATTCGCTTTATGAGCTACGTCAAAAACCAATTTGAGCTAGCCGGTAACGAGGAGGATATGGAATGATTTTTAAACGAAAAACAAAGACAACACCGAATACCGAAGCGCTTCCTGATCGTAAGGAAGAACAAACGAACGAGGAAATGAAGACGACGCTATCGTTCCATCCCGACTGGGACGTATCGCCACAGGAGCGATACGTCTACCAATTTCATCACCAGCAGCTTCCGCCATTAAAACCGAATCAACTTTCCATTTCAGGAATGAAGCTGATTGAATACAACGACGGGTTTGTGGTTGTCGCTTTTTTACGGAGTACATTGCCTAAACCAGTCCGGTTTGAACAAATTAACTTGCTGCTTTTAGATGAAAACGGACAAGCAATCGCCAAACGAGCATTTGCGATGGATAGCTTCGGAGAGCTTCCGCCGATGACCGCACGACCATGGCGGTTCCTTTTCTCAGCGGAAGATAAACTCGTGGACAAAATTCCACAAGAAGGATGGAAAATTGCGTTTGAACTAAAACAAGCCCCGAAGCGCGAAGACCATCGCCTTGACCTAGAAGCAAGCTGGGAACAATCGTTATCGACGCAGCAACGCGAACATTTACAAAAATTAATTGAAACATTGCCGCCGCTTTCTGTCGGAGAAATTAACTTTATGGGACTCGAAGCCAAACTCAATGAAAAGCGTGACTTAGTCATCACCTTGCTTATTCGCAATGGCAGCGACAAGCATATTCAGCTCGAGCAAATCCCGCTTGTCGTGGAAGATGCGTCTGGCGATATCATTTGCAAAGGCGTCTTTCAGCTCGAACAATTTGAAGTAAAGGCAAACACAAGCAAACCATGGACGTTTATTTTCCCGTCTACTCTATTGCTAAAAGAAGATGTCGATTTAACGAAATGGAAAGTATATCCGCCAAAAGCATAAAAAAAAGATGCTGTTTCGAACAGGGAAGATTCCTTGCTTCAAACAGCATCTTTTTATGTATTAATGCCGGCCGCTAAGCGAGGCAAGACGGCTATCGCTCGGTAACGCAGCCACTTCCTCATCACCACCAAAGTAACGGCGCGCCCCTAAATATGTTTTTCGCCAATATGACTCATCTAAATCAGAAATAATTACCCCTTTATTCGAGCTTGCATGGATAAACTTATCGTTCCCGATGTAAATGCCCGCATGTGAAGCCGTTTTTTTATACGTGGCAAAAAAGACTAAGTCCCCGACTGCCAAATCGTCTTTTGACACTTTCTTTCCCCGCTGATATTGCTCTTCTGCTGTTCTCGGAAGGGAAACACCAAACTCTCGGTACACATACGTGACAAATCCAGAACAATCAAACCCTTTCGGCGTCGTGCCGCCCCATTTATACGGAACACCGACGTATTGCTTGCTAAATGCAACGATGTCTAATTCTTCCGCAAACGTATAATGCCCGCTCAAAAATACAAAAAGTGAAACGATGATCATCACTAGCCGCTGTTTCATTTGTCTCCCCCTACTAAAGCAATCGTTCTCCACCTTTGAAACCGATTGCAAATCCAGTCGTTTCATGCCACCTAACCAAAATTCTACCTTATTTTTTTCGGTTATTGTGTTTCATTCCTATTAAAAATGCATGGTTATATTACATTTTTGTTACAATGTTTACTATTAAGTTGCAAAATTCTACAAATTTTTTCATAGAAAAAGCCGGCTCTCTATAAGAGAACCGGCTATACCGTTTATTTCGCGACACTAAATTCGACATACGCTCCTTTTTTCATTAAAACACCGTCTTTGCTTTTTACCGTTGGTGGAATGACTAGCAAATAAGATGTCCCTTTTTTCAGCAAACTTTTCTGCTTCATGACAAGCTGCGTTCCTTTACTTATTTGTACGGTGACAGGAACTTCTTGTCCGCCTAGTTCATATAGTTTAATGCCAAGCTTGCTTGTATCACTAACTGCTAGTTTACGAGAAAATTTCATCGTGAATTGTTTATTCGTCGGTACGTTTCGTAACTTTCCTAGCGATTGGTACGCACGATACTGTTTTAAAAGCAAATCGCGATGCGCTGCATACAATTCTTTATTCACTGCCGTCCACACATCCGGCTTCACCCCGACTTCGTGGATCGCCGTGCCGTTTGGAGAGAAAAAGTGTGCCACGGTCAGTTTCAAAACGCCCCCATCTGACAGATTAAACAGTTGCTGCATCGAGCCTTTTCCGAACGTCCGTTGTCCGTATACGACTGCTGCCTTTTGATCCTTTACAGCCGCCGCGACCATTTCCGATGCGCTAGCGCTTGAGGAGTTGACAAGCATATCAATCGGACCGTTCATTTTGACGGGTTGAGCAATGGCGTCATATACTTCTGGGACGTTCGAACGGTCACGCAGCTGAAACGCCTTCGTTACATTCGGGAAAAAGCCAAGAATTTGCTCGGCGGCATCCACATATCCTCCTGGGTTGTTGCGCACATCAAAAATCCATCCTTTCACCCCAGAAAGAGAGCGGATTGCTTGGGCGATCTCGTCCACTGAACCGCTATCAAAACTATACAAGCGAATGTAGCCAATATTCCCTGCTAATCTAGAAAACTCTACGTTTGGCCAGTTAATTTTTTCGCGCGTGACATCAAGCGTGAACGTTTCGTTTGTCGCTGGACGAAGCACCTTGAGATGAGCCGTTGTTCCCTCTTGTCCAGTAATGAGCGCTACCACCTGTTCGCTCGTTTTTCCTGCTAACGATTGACCGTCTACTTCTGTAATCACATCCCCTGTACGCAAGCCCGAACGCTCTGCGGGACCTCCTTTTAGTACAGACGTCACTTTCACTCCTGCGGTATCCATATCAAACGTAATACCGATTCCGACGAAATCCATGTTGATGGAGTCAAGGAATTGTTGGTATTCTTCCGCCGTCATATACGTCGAGTATTTGTCTAAATGTTGGACGATTTCTTGCGGTGTAGAGCCGTTTAATAGATCTTCATTAACGGTGTCTACATAATAATCACGAATGTATTGGCGAATTTCGTCAAGCGTACTTGTCGTTGTTGCTGACGCACTAAATACAGACGTGGTCATTGATAAGAGAAAAACAAAAGGAATAACGAGCGTTCTCATCATTTTCTGCATTACCGTCCCCTTCTTTCGTACAGTCGTTTATTGCACTTCTAAAATCACTGGTGCTTGAAATTCTTCTAAATAACGACTTAGCGCATCTTTTGCTTTCGCTTCTTTTACATGCGGCAACCATTGTTCACAAAGCAGAAGCAATCGCTCTGCTTTTGCGATATCCTCTTGTTCGTAAGCCGTGAGAATTCCATCGAATGCCAACATAATGTTCATCGGATAAAACACTCGTTGTTTTGCCGCTTCCGCCGGTCGAACGAACGTCTTTGTCATCTGTTGGCGCACAGAAGACCCGTTCACTTTTTGCATGAGCATTTTCGTCTTCTTCAACTGTTGGTCGAAGGAGGCATACGTATCATACACCGTTTCTACCTTTCCTGCTACTAGCGACTGCTCGATGCGCGATTGGAGCGATAAGAGTCGCTCTCCACTTTCCATCGCACTAATATAGTACGATGCTTGAACAATCGTGCGATCTACTGTTTTTAGCCGCTCACGATAGCGCTGTTTCATTGCTCCTTCCTTTAATTGCTCGACTTGTCGCTTTGTGTCGTAATAGCTCTTTTTTGTCTTGTTATACAGGGCATACGGTTTAGAGAGCTGCTTAGAGTGAATCGTTTGTTGTAACTGTTCAGCATAGCGCTCTAGTTTCCCGATATCCGAAGATAACGATGCTGCTTCAACAGCATGAACCGGAAACGCTGCCGCTAAGAGAACAAGCAAGAACAAAGCAGCGAACACTAGCCGGCTGTTCGGTTGGTCCATGACATTCACCTACTATTCTTGTAAATATATACTTCATTTTAATAAAATATCTACCAAATGAAAACAACTATTCTCTTTCATTTTTAAAATTTTTCGGAAGAAAAAGAAAAAACAAGGAGTACAATCACTCCTTGTTCGTTGTTACGTAAAATCTGGCCAGTTTATTTGTTGTTCATCGCCTTCAATTTTCGCTAACGTGCGGTAGCGGAACGGAAGTAGCTCTTTGTCGTCTTTATGTAAAAACGGTTTGGCAAGCTCAAACGGAATTAAATCAAATTGCTCTTTATTTTCCGCCATCAAATATAACCCAACAATTTGCCCTTTGTTCGATAAGTTCAATGTGAGAAACGCCGGATAATACGTTCCGTCGTTTGCTTCGAGCACCGCTTTCGCAGTCACTAAGCCGTCTCCTTCTGTTTCCACATCTTCATTTTCAATTTTTTCTAATATTTTAACAGCCCAACCTTGTTTTTTATAGCCTCCGATTAATTTAGGAGGGTTTTCCTGTAGTTGCTTCCATACTTCTTGATTTGTCATAAGCGAGTATAACCCCCTCCGCTTTCCTACAATTTTTAAAGCGATTCTGTCTTATGATATACATACTTTTATGTGAAATGCAAACGTTTTTCGATGGAAATTGAAGTCATCTCACCTGTTCAAGAAAGAAAAAAGGGGCATATAAAAGTAAGCCCCTAGTTGTAAATCACTTGAATGTCGTCAATATATATCGTGCCCTCGTTTTTGTTTGTTTCGTTCACTTCCATATAGCGAATAGGCATTTCTAACGCCACCGGCCACTCGACATTTGCTGGAATAGCGGCCGTGACATATTTCCATCCTGTCCAGTCGACGCTTTTGGCAAAATCAAGCCAATACCGTTTGCCGCTATTATCCTTCACTTGGGCTCGCAGCCAATGGCCGTTCGCATCCCCATATACCCACATGCCGATTTTCGTCGGATGCCCTTTTAGCTTAATGGCCGTTTGCGCAACGACGTATACGCCGGATACTCCAGTTTTTCCACTGAAATCGTAATCGATTTGCAACGCCTGTTTGCCGTTTTTCACAACTTCCTTTGTTAATAATGCATTGGCGAACGTATAGTTCGCACCTAATGTTAGCCATGATAAACTATTTTTTTCAAAGTCATCGAGAAGCACCGTTTCTGGAATGCCCACGGTAATCGGAATTGTCGCTGTTTTCGAGCCAAGCCGAACCGTCAACGTCCCCGTTCCTTTTTTATTGCCAGCTCGGAATACGCCATTTTCCATTGTTCCTAGTCCGTTAGATACCGTGTACGAAAAAGAATTTTCGTTCACGATGATTTTTTTTCCTTTGTAAAACGCTTCAACCGTCAACGGTTGCTCGCTGTTTTCTCGCACATAAATTTCTTTTGGTTGTACGGCAAGCTGATCGACATCCGTAACGACATGCACGTTCGCCGTTCCAGAGACGTTGCCAGAAGAAGCAGTAATCGTTCCGTCTATCGGTCGTTTCGCAGCGACGAAAGAACCGTCTTTCAAAAACGATCCTGCATTAGATGTCCACGTGATCGGCTGCTGGAGCGGAACGGTTGTTCCTAGTATCGTCATTCCTTTCGCAGATAACCCGAGCGAATACGTCCCTCCTGCCCACACGGTGATGTCTTGCGGAGTGATGACGAGCTGTTTCACTTCTGTTGCTTTCCCTTTGTACACAACAAGCAACGCGTTCGCTACCGGTCGGGCAAAGCCGTCGGACGGTTTGTTCGCGACAACAAGCGTTCCGTCTTTTTGCCGGACAACAAACGTTGACGAGCCGCCTCCATCTAGTGTCATCGCCTCCACCGCACCGAAATCTTTCATCAGTTTCGCCAATTCATCTAACGTCACACCGTTGCTATAGTCTGGGTTGCGTCCATCGACGACGATAGTAAAAACGTTGCCGTTTTGGTCAATGCCAATCGCCGTACGCGGATGCACCCCTGCAATGGCGAACGACTGAACGGCACCGTGTTTCACGAGATAATACCGCCCGCCAATCGCTTCTTGGACACCGTTCCATGCCGGTTGGTCATACTGGAGCGAGATTTGCACCGTATCGCCGACTTTTGCTTGCTGTAAATAAGTGCTTGCTTCTCCGTGGCCGGATAGCACGAGTTCGCCCGAAGCAAGCGGTTCATTCCCGACGCCGACAACGACTTTTTTCACCGTTCCCGTGACCACACCGTTTCCGTTCAATTTCCCTTGAACGTTCGTTAGCACGACTTCTGTCCCAAGCGCATTCGTCTGCGTCGAAGTAGAGAAGTATGGCGTATACAAGACAAGATGATTCGCATCGCGCCGCTTGTTGATCGAATGAATCACATGGCTGTTTGTCCCGTTAATCGTCATTTCCATCGTCACATCCGGGTTTCCGATTAACGGTTTTCCGTCGGCATCCATCCCAAAAATGACCCGTTCGTTGATCGGAGTAGTGTTCGTGGTGATAATTTCCCCGTGATGCACCATTAAATCCGTCGGCGAGCCATTGTCTTTAAAATAATCGCCATTAACCGCCCCGAGCACAAAATGCTCGTCAACATCAGCACGGATCGCTTGTTGAAGAACTGGCTCAATGCCAAGCACCTGTTCGTTCGATAGTGCTGTTTCCACACCAATGTTAGTCGTGCCAGTTTCAATCTCGAATTTATAGACGTGTTGCTTGCCGCGGGCACTATTAATCTCTAATTCTGATTTTTCCACTCCTGGTACAATGACAACGGACGATTCGTTCATTACATGTCCAAGCGACAGTTTTTTTGTACTGTACCATTCTGGATTGACGAGTTTTAGCTTTTCTTGTGGCGGCGTTTTATATAGGACGTATCCTTTCATGTTCGTGACATAAAGATTACTGCCGAGCCCGTATTGCTTCCCGTCATAAGAATAGACGCGATAATGCTCTTTTGGTTTCAACACGCGCACCAATTGCAATTTTCCGTTCGTTTTTTTCCATAGATTAATTGGTTTAAGGATTTCGATTTTGCCAATCTGTCCTTTTACCAGCTTTTCTCCTTCCCAGTACACGGTCGTTGCTGCTTGAACATTCAACACCGACAATGCCCCGACAAACAAAGCCGCAAAGAAAAGACTAGCCAACCATTTGCGAAACATGACAAACGCTCCCTTTACTAGTTTCATAGACTTCTTTCGACATACATTGTCTATTATACGACAAAAAAGGTTGTAATTTCCATAGTTTTTTACAAGGTTTTCTTCTATTATATTTTATTTTCCACATTTTAATAGCCCTCTAGAACAAATGAAAAGGGACTAACGTTCGACCGCTAGTCCCTCTAAAAATTATGGTGTATAAAAATTTTGCGTATAATACGGCTGACCAGAATTGCTAAAGGCCACCCCTACCCCTAGCCGTTGGAAATCGGCATAGAGGACGTTTTGCCGATGTCCGAGGGAATTGAGCCATGCTTCGTGCACAAAAATGGCATTAAACTGTCCGTAAGCGATATTTTCACCAGCGACGCGGTAGGAAATGCCGTCGCGCGTCATGCGATCGAACGGCGAAAGCCCTTGCAAGTTGATATGGTCAAAGTAGCCGTTTTGTGCCATATCTTCGCTATGCGTTCGCGCCGTGCCGGCAATTTTTCCGTCCCATGCGAGAAGCGATAAATGGTTGCGCCAACGAATCGCATTGACTAAGTCAAAAATTTGATATTCATAAGCGGTGCGCAACGCTGCGCTCGGTGTGCCATAAAAACCTGCTTTTGCTTCTTCTAACGCCCGTCGGACGACTTGCACAGCAGTTAATCGGTTACTGTTGTATTTGTCGTAAAAAAACGTCACATAATTGCCATCGAGCAAATACATATCGTATTCTGTATCTTGAATCATATAGCGTGTATCCCCTTTTTCAATATACGAAAGAGGAGTGCCGTATTTTGCTTCTACTTCTTGTTTGGCTGCACCAAGCGTAAGTCCTGTTTTCGTTCGGACGATCGGCTGGTTTGTATACATTGCTGCCACGTGGTCGTTTTGATAGCTAACCATGAGGAAGTCACGGTAGCTTCCTTTATCGTATGCCTCCCAGTACAATCCCTGAATCTCCCAGCGACTAAAGTCGTGGAGTTCTTGCGTACAAAAGGGTTTCTCATACACCTACGTGCAGAACTCGCCCTTGTTCCGCAAGACTTTTATGGGCAAACACCTTGATGGTGCTTTGCGCCCTGTGCGCCCGATTCAAGACGTTGAATTTTTCTTCTCTATAAGAGTAGTATACCATCTTTGACTACGTCAAAGCAATCGGTTCATCCCCTGATGAAGATCTTCCATCGATGATCGAAGCCGTGGGCTACCACGACACTTCGCGGGCGTTTACGATGCGCACGTTGGTTAACTTTTTTCTGTTGGCAGCACTTCACGAATGGAAAAGCTTCCGCCATGGTGCCGATGTGGCAAAGATGTATGGATTGCCGACGTTTCATTACTCGACGGTTTCTAAGAAAGCGAAAGAAGTGCCGTACGAGGTGATGAATCGTTTATGTGTTATGGAGATGGCTATATCATCGCACGAAAAAACGGACAACCTCGCCCCTCTCTTTTCTTTCGTTTGTCCGTCGTTTTTTCTCTGGGCAACCTCCTCTCGAATGGAAATCCGAGATGGCAGCTGTCTTATTTGAGTATGCCCGAATATACGTGAGGGGTATGCCTAATTTCGGATAATCAACAGCCGTGGTGAAATTATTTAAACTCCATCCAGAAACGTGGGAACTGTTGATACTGAAAGAGACAAATGCGAGAGATTTATCACAAGACCGTTGGGGGAAGCTTTATTTCTGATATTTGTAAAATCTTTGGATGTACCCAAACAAAACACCCATGAGGAAGTTTTTCTCGCCAACCAAGCATGAAAATAACCGTTCATGAACCATTTATGTTCACAGAAAAAAAATAAACGCTCATCAAAAAAATAGGCAAAAAAGGAGGCGGATACGCTCCTTTGTTCGTTCTTTTTGTTTAAAAATGCCTATTATTAAAACTGAAAATGGAGTTTGTAAAAATTTTATTTTCGTTGTAAAATCTAATCGTTTATAAAATATAAATAAAAAGGAAGATGTGTATATGGGAAGAATGAAAAAAAAGTTAAAGGAACGATCCTCTCGACGAAAAAAGGTTCTCATTGCATTGAGCAGTCTATTAACACTGATTGTACTAACTGCTGGGGGATATGCTTTTTATCTCTACCATTCAACAACTAAGGCTATTGAAAAAACATATTCACCTATCAAAAAAAGTGATAAAAGGGAAACCGAAATTGCCTTAGATGAAAGACAGCCATTTTCCATCTTGCTGATAGGAGTAGATGAACGTAAAAACGACAAAGGTCGTGCGGATTCTTTAATTGTAGTCACTGTTAATCCACATAAAAAGTCTATGTATATGTTTAATATACCACGTGACACACGTACAGAAATCATTGGAAAAGGTGTTGAAGATAAAATTAACCACTCCTATGCATTTGGCGGTGTGGAAATGACAGTACGGACTGTTGAACATTTTTTAGATATCCCTATAGACTACTACATTCAAGTAAATATGGAAGCATTGAGCAAAATAGTTGATGTACTAGGCGGCATTACCGTGTATAATCATCTCGAGTGGGCTGACACAGGATATTACAAAAAAGGATTTGTATACCAAAGAGGAGAACTCCATTTAAATGGTCCACAAACTCTCGGATATGTACGAATGAGGTATCAAGATCCTAGAGGAGATCTAGGGCGAAACGAAAGACAGCGACAAGTAATCCAAGCTATCATTGCACAAGGATCACACCCTGCCACTTTAATAAAATTAACTAATTTATTGGAAATATTAGGTAATCATATTAAAACCAATTTAACACTCGATAACATAAAGACTATTCAGAAAAATTATCAAAGTGCACGAGAGCACATCGAAACATTCGAAATAAAAGGTAAAGGGACTAAAATTGATGGCATTTATTACTATATTGTGACTGATGAAGAACGAAAAAACATCTCTAATAAAATTAAGGATCATTTAGCCATTCCGCATTAAAAATAGTTTATGAAACTTAAAAACTAGAATTTGAGCTATATAAATACAGGTTGATTTTTTCGACATATGCAGACTGCTTTGATTATTCTATTAGTCAATTTGATTGCTTATGTCGGTTTTTCGACCCAAATCTATATAATTCATTGAAACAGGGGATACATCCCCTTGTTTCAATGATAGTAACCGCGATATCTCGAACGTTTTTTTTCCTCACGTTCCTCATTTTCTTCTCGCTTAGTTTTAATCAGCAACGAAAAAAGTAGTTTAATTATCGCTCTTCCCACTGAATATATAGTGAAAAAAACAACAAATCCATATAAACCGATTACAGCATCTGTAAATTCCATCTGGCCTCTACCAGTAACTTTCTGTTCAATTTCAATAGCAAACACAATAACCACCAAAACTGTAAATGTATAAATGAAAGATATAGAAGTTATCGTCCATTGAGATATCACCTTAAATAGTGCATGTACTAAAAAGAAAAGCACCATCCCTAACACCCCAATAATCCATAAATGGAGTTCTTTGTCCGTCACACGAAAACCTAATTCTTCAGACGTCATTAGTACAATATCATGAATCGCGTTGATAAAATCTACAATTAATTTAATAACTTCTTTCATATTTTTTCCCCTTTCTTTGTTTAGTAAAGACACCATCACTATCCTTTATTTCTTAATCACCTGTAAGCTGCGTTTGTTAATCGATGATATAACACAAAACCTTTATAACACAAAAATACAAATTTGTGTTATAATAATTATTCGTTGAATGATTATAACATATGAGCTGGTGATATTTGATATGGACTTAATCTAAAAGTCCTGATTATTAAAGAAGATAGGTGAAACGGTTTTGCGTAATGAATTTTTTATAGTATACCCATAAATTTAAACTTAACATCCTTCTCAGTATTCGTTACCATAGTATTAGTACCTAATGGTGCAAATGCAACTAGAAGACTACATAACCTGTAAATTAGCTCGTTATTTCATCCATTTTTTTGCAAATTCAAATGTTTTTTGCGCGTTAATCCAACAAAAATCTGAAGTATTGTGCACAATCCCCCCCTTCTGTTTACAGAAAAACCGTTTGGTGGCTTGACATATCCGCCACCCCATGTAAAGTCTGTACTTCTGATTTTGTAAGTGTATTTTAACCTGGAATAATTATCTAATGAGTAAAGCAAATAATCTGCAAATTTACACTAAGGGAAACATCTACATACCATACATAAAAGGAGGCATAAAACAATGAAGGCTGCTCTAAGCAATAAATATGCTATTCATAGTATACCCAAAAATATAGAACAAGAGAAAAAGTCCTATTTATTTTTAAAAAGAACAATAGATATCATCGGGGCATTTACTGGACTTATTCTACTAATTCCTCTTTTTGTCGCAGTATCAATTTTAATCAAACTAGAGGATCCAAAAGGTCCCGTATTTTTTAAACAAAAGCGGGTAGGAAAGAACGGGCAAGAATTTTACATGTACAAATTTCGTTCTATGGTCACAAATGCAGAAGCACTTTTGGAAAAATTATTAGATAAAAACGAAGTTCAAGGACCGATGTTCAAAATGAAAAACGATCCTCGTATAACAAAAATAGGAAAATTTATTAGGAAGACAAGCATTGATGAACTCCCTCAGCTATTAAATGTTTTAAAGGGGGAGATGAGCTTAGTGGGCCCCCGTCCACCACTTCCACGAGAAGTTAAAGAATATAGTGAATACGATAAACAGCGCTTATTAGTTGTTCCTGGCTGTACAGGTCTATGGCAAGTAAGTGGGAGAAGCAAGCTAGGATTTAGAGAGATGGTTGAATTGGATTTAACTTATATTTTAAATCGAAGCATTTGGTTAGATTTGAAAATATTGTTTAAAACGATAATAATTTTTATAACTCCTAGAGACGATGCTTATTAAGTTAGTTAGAGAGGAGTATTTTTATGTTGCGATTCAAAGATGCAGGAAAAAAATTGATAATGTTCTATCAAAATCCTTCGAAAGTGAAAAGATTTTTTCCATATATACTTATTATTCTCTTATTCCAAGACCTTTTAGTGACTAGTGCACGACGTATTAATTCGGTAATTGGACAAGCATTCAATTATTTGGACGAATTATTTATTTTATTAGGATTTCCCTTTCTTTTAGTTCGGATGTTTTCTAAGGAAAAGTGGAAAATCGATTACGCTTTATTCGCTTTATCTTTAATTTTTCTATTAGGGTTAATCTCAAGTAGTATTCATGAAGTTCCTTTGAATATTATGATTCAAGGGGCTCTTTTAATGTTCAAAGGCTTTTTCATATTTTATATTGCTCGTTATCTTTCCTTTACAGGAAAAGACTTAGAAAAAATAATTGATATTTTTAAAATTGTAACCTTTGTCATTGTAATTTTCGCAGCTATCGACCTTTTGTTTTATAAACAGCTACGATATTTGCTTGATACAAATGGAAAAATAGATATTCGCATGGGAATAGTGAGTGTTCAATCTCTATTTATCCATCCCGGAGTATATGGTTGGTATATGGGATTTGTTGGACTCTATTTCCTAGCGATGTATAAAATAAAGAACAAAAAGAAAATAGGACTGTTGACCTTAGGTGCATTCACTGCTTCTCTGCTTTCTTTTCGGTTCAAAACAATATTAGGTGTAATAGTAAACTCTATTTTTTCATTAGTAGAAGGTTCCCAGCCTAATTTGCTAAAAAAATACAAAAACAAACCTCTTTTTCTTGTCATTGGAAGTTTAGTAATCGGTTGTTTTAGTATCGTTGCAATATATTTAACGGTACTCACCTTTCAACGATACATTGCTATAGACTATACTCAATCTGCAAGAAAAGCTCTTTACATATTCGGATTTATTATCGCGTATAAAGAGTTCCCTTTTGGGGTGGGGTTTGGACGTTATGGGAGCTGGACAGCCCGTGAATATTACAGTCCTGTATATTTGAAATATGATTTAGACAAAATATATGGTCTATATTCAAAAGATCCAAAATGGGCGACTGATACGTACTGGCCTTCTATTTTAGGAGAAGTAGGTTTTTTCGGTGCATTCTTATTAGTAAGTATCTTTGTTTTCTATTTTGTTGTCATATACAAGGCGTATAAACAGGTAGGAAACAAGGAAGTTAAAGTTTTCCTTTTTTTTGGACTGCTCATTATTATCCAAAGTTTTATCGAATCTCTCGGAGAACAAATTTACAATAGTGGTCCGCAATATTTGTTTATATTCACAGTACTTGGTATATGTTTTTCGCTAGCCGAACAATATACAAGTGCAAAAGGAGGACATATGAGAGCAACAGTTTTAGTAATCGGCTCCTCTTTGCGAGACAAAGGCGGAATAGTAACAGTCATCAATAATATCCGTAATTCTTTTATTGCTGAAAAATTCGAGTTGGATATGGTGGAAACATACATTGCAGGAAGCAAAGTTGAAAAAATCAAGATTTTTCTAAAAGGATTATTTACCTTTCTCTATAAACTCCTGAATAAGAGACCAGATATTATTCATATCCATATGTCTTACAAAGGGAGTTTTTATAGAAAATCATTATTTGTTTTACTCGCGAAAATATTGAAAGTCCCGACTATTATACACGTTCACGGCTCAAGTTTTAAAGATTTTTATAAAAGTTTAAGCACTATTCAAAGAAACTATGTTAAATATATTTTAAATAAAGCCGATAAATTAATCGTTTTATCTAAAGAATGGGAAAATTATTTTAGCGAAATTGTAAAAAAAGAGAAGATACAAATTTTATATAATGGAGTTAAAATTTCTGGTTCCTCACCAAGTAGGATGAATGACATCCCGATTTGTTTATTTTTAGGAAGGTTAGGAAAAAGAAAAGGAACATATGATTTAATCGAAGCAATTCGAATAATAAAAGATAAAGGATTAAAAGCGAAGTTTCTATTAGCTGGAGACGGAGAAATCGAAAATATCCAACAGTGTATTAAAGACTATAATCTCGGTGATTATGTAGAAACGTTAGGATGGATTAGCGGGGAACAAAAACTATCACTATTACAAAAAGCTGATCTTTTTGTATTACCTTCTTATAATGAGGGATTGCCTATGGCTATTCTAGAAGCTATGGATTTTGGCCTCCCAGTTATCAGTACGCCAGTAGGTGGCATTCCTGAAGTTATAAAAAATGAAGAGAACGGTTTTTTAGTTCAGCCAGGTGATATCAAAGAACTAGCTTCAGCAATAGAAAAGATTATTGTTGACAAAAACGTTAGAGAAAGAATAGGGATGAATAATAAACAAAAGATTAAAGAAAAGTTCGATTTAGACGTTTTACTGCGTGATTTAGAAAAGTTGTATAACAATCTTATTAAAAAAATTAGGTGATTACATTGAAGATGGAAAGAAAATTAAAAGTTTGTTTAATCAGTTCTACAGGAGGGCATTTAGCGCAGCTACTGCAACTTGTTCCTGTTGTCCAAAAGTATAATTATTTCCTTGTCACAGAAAAAAATAAAACAAATTTATCATTAAGCAATAAGTATAGAACGTACTTTTTAACACAACAAGAAAGAAAAAATTTATCCTTTCTTTTTCAGCTATGTAGTAATACCGTTAAATCGTTTTTTATTCTATTAAAAGAAAAACCGGATGTTATTATTACAACCGGTGCTGGTTCCGTTCTCCCAATGTGTATACTAGGGAAAATTCTCAGAAAAAAAATCGTATTTATTGAAAGTTTCGCTAAAATCTCCTCTCCAACATTAACTGGACGAATTATATATAAATTCGCTGATCAGTTCTATATTCAATGGGAGGAATTGCAAAAATATTATCCAAAAGCAAAATATCGAGGTGTTATATATTGATTTTGGTAACAGTAGGTACACAACGATTTCCATTCGACCGTCTTTTCAAAGAGTTGGATTACCTTGTAGAAACAGGAGTCATTAAAGAAAAAATTATTGCCCAAATCGGCTATACAGAATATATTCCTAAAAACTTCGAAACATTTCCGTTCATTAGTTCAGAAGAAATGGATCAATACCTACAAGCAAGTACTCTTGTGATTACACATAGTGGGACAAGTTCCATTATCAAATGCCTAAAGTATAGAAAAAAAGTTATTGTGGTGCCTAGAATGGCTAAATTCAAAGAACATGTCGATGATCATCAGCTAGAAATTGCTCAATTATTTGCCATGAAGAATTGGATCGAGCCGGTCTACGATATTAAAGAACTCGGAATGAAAATACAAATCGTCAAACATAAACGATACGCAGACTATACGTTCGACAACAATCAGCTACTAAGTTCCATCGATGATTATTTAGAAGAACTAAATAAAGGAATAAAATGAGGTATATCGAGATGTCAAATAAATTAGTAAAAGCCGGCACCTTCATTTTCCTTGTAACATTTATTAGTAAAATACTCGGATTTCTAAGAGAAACGTTCATTGCTTATCATTTTGGAACATCGGTAGAGTCAGATGCTTATTTTGTGGCACTGACTCCTTCCACCTTGGCTATTACTTTTTCCATAAGTTTAAGCAGCGTGTTTTTACCGATGTTTATTAAATATGCTAATGATAGACACGCTGCGTTTATATTTTCGAATCGGATTTTATTCCTTTTTTTCAGTCTCTCAACTTTTGTATACTTATTAGTAATTATTAAAGGTGATCTATTTGTGTCGCTAATAGCACCGGGAATGAGCTCACAAGGAAAAACTTTAGCAGTGGAGATGTTAAAAATTTTGTTCCCTCTCGTTTTTATTGTAATAGCAATCCAGCTTTATACTGTTATGCTAAACAGTTTTGACTGCTATTTTATTCCAACCGCAAGCATTTTGCCTAATAATTTATTGCTCATTCTTTATTTGTTATTTATTGGCGATTCATTTGGAATCACTAGTGTTTCCTATGTAACTCTTTTTTCTTTTTTAATTCAATTTATTATTTTGTATATTTATCTAAGAACATTTGGATATCGGTTTCGGACATCGAATTTTTTTGATCCTACAACAAAAGAATTCATGGTGCTTCTCTTTCCAATTTTAATTAGCACAGCATTTAGCCAACTAAATGCTGTAGTTGATCGCTTCCTTGCTTCTACCTTACAAGAAGGTAGCATCTCGGCTTTAATGTATTCGTATAAACTAAGAACATTAATTCTTGGTATTTTTGTAACAAGTGTCATTTCCGTTACAGCTCCAAAAATCTCTAGGCTAGCCCATGAAAACAGTTTAAAAGAAGTAGGGCATGTTACACGTGAAAGTGTTCTAATTGTTCTTTTATTACTCGCCCCTCTAACATGTATCTTTATGCTATTTAGCCGAGAGATTATTGAAATATTATTTGAAAGAGGAGAATTTGGAAAAGAAGCTACACTCTTAACATCTAGGATTTTCTTTTATAGTTCTTTCGCAATTTTAGGAGCGGGACTTCGTGACATTATCATTCGAACATTTTATGCGTTCGGAGATACCAAGTCTCCAACAAAAATTATTATTGCAGGTCTCATCTTAAACATGATGTTAAGTTTCCTTTTCGTGAAATTGATGGGGCTCTCTGGCCTAGGATTATCCCTTTCCATGGCAATGATTTTTTCATCTGTTGCAATAGGTATAAAACTTAACAAAATAGTTCCTGATATTTGGAATTCAAAACCATTTTATATGAGTGTCTTAAAAATTGCTATTTCTGCTATTTTGTCAACAATTATTTTCATTTTTACTAAAAGTATTTGGGCATTCGCTTTCGATATATCTGATAGTTTTTCCATAAAATCTATTATTTTAATTATTTGCTGTGCAAGTTATTGTTTAATATTTATACTATTTCTATTATTATTTAAAGTTGAAGTACTTATCTCTTTTCTTAGAAACACTGTTATACCAAAAACAGGAAAAGGATGATATACATTGAATATTTTAATTGTTAACGCACATTCTTCGAGAAATAAAGGTGATGCAGGAATTATCCTCTCTATGATTGATTCACTTAGAAAAAATATACCTAATTGCAATATAAAAATTAAGAGTCGATTTCCTGAAATTGATACTAACGCATACGATGTTTCTGTCGCTCCTTGCGTTGCAAATGTATCCATTGATCCTAAGGAAAGTAAATTTTTAAAGCTATTGTCAGCTATTAAATTATTAACTCTGTTAAGGGGAAACACTATCAATATCCCTGAGTCAGAAGATTACGAGTGGGCTGATGTCGTGGTTAGTTGCGGTGGAGGATTTTTACTATCTCATGGGTTTAGCACTGCCTTGCTGCAACATCTTGTACAAATCAAAGTGGCTCTTGATTATAAAAAACCCGTAATCATTTATTCACAATCGATAGGACCTTTTTATAGTCGGTTTATGCGAAAAATCTCCAAACTTATATTAGATAAAGTCACAAAAATATATATTAGAGAGGAAATATCACAGCAATGGCTTGAAAGAATTGGTTGTCAAAACAAAGAGATCGCCCTTGTTCCAGACTCTGCCTTTTGTCTAGAGATGGAGCCTTCTAGCCGTGTCGATTTTCTATTCGAGAGTATTAAACAGCAACATGATGGTCCTTATATCGGAATGACGGTTCGAGATTGGAACTTTCCTGAGGTAGACAACAAAGCGTATTATCGTAAAAAATACATTAATAGTATTCGGGCAGCCATTCAATTTATTGAGGAGAAGTATTATGGTAAGGTTTTACTAATGCCTCAAGTTTTGGGGCCTAATCCATTTAATGATGATCGTATTATAAGTCGAGAAATTTTAGACGGTCTTCCTAATACAAACGCTGAGCTAATAGATTACGATTTACATCCGAGAGAATTAAAATATTTTTATTCAAAAATGGATATGTTTGTTGGGACAAGAATGCATTCAAACATTTTTTCTCTCTCATCTAAAGTCCCGACAGTTGCAATAAACTACGAACACAAAACGAAAGGTATTATGGATTTGCTTGATTTAAGTGAATTTGTTTTAGATATTAATGAAATAACCGAAGAAAGCATAATCAAAACTATCGTGAAATGTTGGGACAATCGCTACGAATTACAAACACATTTGACAGAGAAAATACCTTTGGTCGTCGAAGCTGCTGAAATTCCCGCAAAATTTATTAGCAGTTTGAGATCTGAAGAAAAAGCTTGGGTAGTGGCAAATAAGTGCGACCATAAGTGCTAACTATCGATTATTTTACTAAAGACATAGACTGAACACCGTTTCCGACGGTTGGTTCTCTGTCATGTGAACGCATGTCGAAGGCAAACTACGCGCTTACCTCCGACAGTCAAAAAAAAATAGAGACGTTGCTTTTTCAAGTTATAAGTTAAATCACCCAACTGTATTTATATTATCCACATACAAAAGCCAACATGATTTACGTATCTTTATAGAGCAAAAATTTATCAAAGAAAGGATTGGACGAAAATGAAAAAAATAACCGTTGTTGGTACAGGCTATGTTGGGCTAGTAACAGGAGTTTGCCTATCAGATGTTGGTCATTACGTAACATGTGTAGATATTGACGAAAAAAAAATAGAGATGATGAAACAAGGCAAGTCGCCGATTTATGAGCCTGGATTAGAGGAGTTAATGATAAAAAATATAGTCAATGGGCGACTGCATTTTACAACTGACCACCAACAAGCATTCCGCTACGCACAAATCATTTATATTGCGGTAGGAACACCGCAAAGAGAAGATGGAGCTGCCGATCTTCGTTTTATTGAACAAGTTGCCAAGCAAATTGCTGAACATATTATCGAAGATGTTATTGTTGTCACTAAAAGCACAGTTCCTGTTGGAACAAACGAAAAGATTAGAGAAATTATTAATCTTCATAAAAAAGAAAACGTTCATGTCGATGTAGTATCAAATCCAGAGTTTTTAAGGGAAGGATCAGCAATTTATGATACTTTTCATGGTGATCGAATCGTCATAGGAGCTGATAACGACAAAGCAGCTGCTATAATCGAAGAAATTAATAAGCCGTTTGGAATTCCTGTTGTAAAAACAGATATTCGCAGCGCAGAAATGATCAAATATGCTTCTAACGCATTCTTAGCAACAAAAATTAGCTTTATTAATGAAATATCAAATATTTGTGAGAAAGTTGGCGCTAATATTGAAGATGTTGCTTACGGAATGGGATTAGACCAAAGAATTGGAACTCAATTTTTAAAAGCTGGAATTGGCTACGGTGGTTCCTGCTTTCCTAAAGATACCCGTGCACTCGTACAAATTGCTGGAAATGTCGATCATAAATTTGATTTGCTAGAATCAGTTATTAATGTAAATAACAAACAACAATCTATCCTTATTGAAAAAGCGAAAAAGCGGCTAGGAAGTTTAAAAGGCAAAAAAGTGGCTATGTTAGGATTGGCTTTCAAACCAAATACAGATGATATGAGAGAGGCTGCATCTATTGTTATTTCAAATAAATTAATAGAAGAGGGAGCCAACGTTTTTGCTTACGATCCTATCGCCATGGATAATGCCAAAAAAGTCCTTCCTCCAGAGGTGAAATATGTTAGTAATGTGAAGGACGCTTTAAAAGGAGCAGATGCTGCGTTCATCATTACAGAATGGCAAGAGTTTAAAGAAATTCCTCTTCACACGTATGGGGAATTAATGAATGAGCCAATCATTTTTGACGGGAGAAATTGTTATGACCTAGATGTCGTAAAAAGACATAAAATTGAGTATCATTCGATTGGAAGACCAAGCGTGAACTATCCACTAGTTCCAACAACTATATAGGCGCATTTTAAACTTTAAGTTCGACAGCCTAAAACCCTTTAAGACAAATAAAAATTGCTTGCAAAACGTTCATTGTTTATATGGGTTTGGATCGAAAAGTCGACATAAGCAAGACCGCTTAAATTGACTAAAAGAATAATCAAAGCAGTCTGCATATGTCGAAAAATCAACCTGTATTTATATAGGTGGGGATGCCAAATACTCGTAGTCGGCAAACGGTTCGTTTGCTGACTACGGTAGAAAAATGGAGAGGCTACTAACCTTCCATTTATATTTACATAGTTTCTATTGGTTAATCAACGTGTCTGAGTTTGTATTTAATTTTCTGAGCAGTAACACGTTTATTAATACTCCAATGTATGCATGTCAAAATCACGGCAAATATATTTCAGAATGTCTTGCTCTTTTCCTAGCTTCCTGCTTAGACAAACAAATTCATTTAGCAATCCCTCTTTAACCAGATTCATTTTTAACATAATTTTCAAAAGCTCATATCGCCGTTTCGCTAATCTTATTTGTCCAAGCAATTGTTCGCCAATTGCATATAGCTCTTCTTCCATATCATATTTTTTCATAACAATCCAATCATCATATAAATCAGGGAAAAAATATTTACCTAAGTTGCTAACTACACTAATATACATTTTTTCTTTCACTTCTATACGTTGCTCTGCTTTCATTGCTTCAATGCTTTTTTCTAAACCAAAAATATCTACATAACATAAAGGTTGAATGCTTATTGTTTTCCGATCAATAAACATTATTTCATCGATTGAAATTCCATTTTGTTTAAAAATATGTCTTATATGAGCTAATGATACACGCAGCTGATTCTGTGCCGAGGTGATGTCTATGTTCGGCCAAAACTCTTCGTATAGTTGTTCACGTGTAACAGAATGATAGTACGCAATAAATAGAAAAATATTTTTCGCTTTTCGGCGATTCCATCGCCCAACAATTTCTTTGCCGTTAACCATTACTTTAAATGATGAAAGGCAGTATACTTCTATATTCCTCCGCTTGAAAATGTTTTGCAAATCCTCCTGCAAACTACCGTATGTAGGAATCATATTATATAAGAAATACGGAGAAGGATTTTGTTCTTTCTCTGAAGAAGCAAAATGAATAATAAATTGAGCACATAATTCTGGTTGATCGATCATGACTAAATTAGATGCATTTGGAATGATAAAAAAACGCCCGTTGCTAAATAAATGCGTATATGAAAATTGCATTTGAGTAGGATAAAGCGAATCTTTTTCCCCTGCTAAAATACACACAGGAACACCTAAATTAGAAAAAGATAAAAAATCCTTTCCTATCTCCTTGCAAAAAAAACAAAAATAATCTAGGTATGTATGAAACGACCAACTCATCATCATCTTCTTTAATCTTTGCATTTTAGAAGGCGTATTTGGATAACATAATAATGGGGTAATACAATCAATTAATTCGCTATATAGAGCTGTTGACATCCTCAAATTCATTTCCTTTTCAATTACGCTACTTGGAACGTATAAAGGTGTATTAATTAATGTTACAGATTGTACATACGAATGACGCTCAGCGAACTTTAAAGCAATTAATCCCCCTGCACCGTGACCGACAAGATGTACGTTTGAAGATATATTGCAGCAAACAAATATATTTTCTATCTCTTCAAGAAATACGCTCCAACCCAAGGATGCTTCTACTTTGCTTCGCAAAGAAGCACCCGTATCGCGAAAATCATATTGAATCACATGAAACGATTTCGTCAACATCGGCACAATATCATCCCAAATCGTCATATTACATCCTAAACCATTAATTAATAAAACTGTCGGTGCCTCATGATGATATTGACACGGGTGAAAAACATAGAAGGTACCTTTTGATGTATACGGCATTCCATCCTCTCTCCCCGTAAAAACCAATTTTTCTATGTATAACAATACAACTATGTTATTATATGTATAATTTAGTTTCAATTTCATTCTTTCGACAAAATTCACCACACTTCAAGAAATTTATCGCTGAAATTCGCCATTTTCCGACATTTTGTAATACAAATCACGTGCAAAAAAAAGCCCCCTACGCTATATAAGCGTAAGGGAGACATAAAAAATTCTATGGACGAAAGTAACTCATATCATAATTGTCGAACTTCGTCTATAAATGTCGAAAAAAAGAGACTAACATTTTCGTTAGCCTCTTAATTCTTTTTCCCTTTTTTTAAAGAGTTTTTAAAGAAAGAGTAGTTTCCCGTACTGCGAATAACAGCTACACCATTGTCAAAAGTTCCAAATGTCTCACTTTCATCTCCTTCTAAAAGAATTTTTCCTGTTTTATCAATGTAAGCTGGCAAATATTCTTCTGTTCTTACGATCGCAACTCCTTCATGGAAAGACGCATTCATTTCCGTGTATTTAGGTTTAATTTGGAACTCACCCTTCTGATTAATGAATCCCCATTTATTATTTACTAACACTGCTGCCAATCCTTCGTGAAAGCCTGGAGAGAAACTGTCCTCACCATTATGAACTCCATCAAATTTTGGCTTGATGACCAATTTCCCTTTCTTATCAATAAATCCCCATTTTCCCTTCACATTTACTGGTGCCAATCCTTCCGAAAATTCGTAAGCTTGATCATATTGAGGAACAATAACTATTTGACCTTTCTTATTAATAAACCCCCATTTTCGGTTTTTTTGGATAGCAGCTAAGCCTTCATAAAAATTGAGTACTTTATCAAATTGAGGTTTAATAACTTCTTTTCCTGTTTTATCTATGAATCCCCATTTCCCATTTTTCTGAACACCTACTAATCCCTCATGAAAATCTATATAAGAATCTGTGTACGATGTTCTAACAATTTCTTTTCCTTTTTTATTGATATAAGTGATTTTCCCATCCTTAATGACAATTGCAATCCCTTCACTAAATGGGAATGCTCGATCATACTGATTTTTTATAACCAATTTACCTTTTTTGTCAATAAATCCCCATTTCCCGTTTTTCTTAACCGGCGCTAGTCCTTCTCTGAAAAACCAAACATCCTCATATTGTAATTTAATAACGATTTTCCCTGTAACATCCATAAATCCCCAATGAAACTCATCCCAAACCGCTACCATCCCTTCATGTACATCGCTAATAGCAGCGAAGTAAGGGGGCTCAGCAGCTTGTCCATAGGAAGAAACCCCGACTTGAAACATAAAAAGGAAGAGTAAAAATGTTGCAATCTTTTTCCTCATCGAAAATAACCTCCTCATTTCATAATTAATTCCTCCTCCATTTTAAGAGACTAATCATTACACGGCTGTTGATTATCCAAAATTAGGCATACTCCTCCCGTATATTCGAGCATACTCAAATAAGACAGCTGCCATCTCGGATTTCCATTCGAGAGGAAGTTGTCCAGAGAAAAAACGACGAACAAACGAAAGAAAGGTAAGGGACGAGGTTGTCCGTTTTTCCGTGCGATGATATAGCCATCTCAGTAGCACATAAGCGATAAATGCCGCAAAAAGCTGGTTGTATACCGCATCCTCGCTGGTGCCAAATAAGGTCGGAACGTTTAGGTATTGCTTGATCCATCGGAAAAACACTTCCACTGTCCAACGTGCTTGATACATCTCGGCAATCTTTTCCGCCGATGCCTCCAAGACGTTCGTGACCACACGGATTTCATGCCCGTTTGCATCTTGAAAGATCACGACACGATGGCGCTTCTTGGAACGACATTGTTTCGTTCCTAGCTGACAAGTAAAGTCCGCCAAAATGGAAGAAGAGGAGGAAGGAAGTCGTTTTAGGCTCTTTTTCTGATGAATCTCGACATTGTCTTTCATCCGTATCACAAATGGTTGCTTCTGCTCGACAAACCGATCGAGGCGTTCGATTTTGAAGTACGCTCGATCCTCGACAAGAACCGATTGCACGTCTGTGAGCTGTTCTCCAATCGGTCCATCGTGGCGTAGCCCTACGGTTTCTACGATGTCGCTCGGCATTTGTTGCTCCGGGGAATACGCGACGTGCATTTTCACTCCTGATCGTTCCCCATGATAGGGAGCCCATGTCAGGCGGTTTTTCCCCACGGTGACGGTCGTGGAGTCTACTACACGCAATGCTTTTGGAAAGCGAAGCGAACGGCGGGTTTGTCGATTGCACTTCGAAACCACCAAAGCAAATAAGCGCTTCATCACCTCGTACGGAACTTCTTTCGCTTTCTTAGAAACCGTCGAGTAATGAAACGTCGGCAACCCGTACATCTTCACCACATCGGCACGATAGCGGAAGCTTTTCCATTCGTGAAGTGCCGCCAACAGAAAAAAGTCAACCAACGTGCGCTCCGTAAACGTCCACGAAATGTCGTGGTAGCCAACAGCTTCTATAATCGACTGGAGATCTTCATCAGAAACAATTTTTTGCATCACATTTGGGAGTGTGGTATGCTTGTTTATAGAGAGCACCTCCTAGGTTTGTGTCGTTACTTACATTCTACAGGAAAAGTGCTCTTTTTTCTATGATGTTTATGGATATTATTGGTTAATCAACACGCGTGTCTCTACACTTTCTTGACGCCATTTGCGACATGCTTTACCGTCTGCTATACCTTTTTCTCGACAAAATGTCCTAATTTGCTTAATGAACTCCAAAAAGACATCTCCTCCTCTCCTTCGACTCTGCCCTTTTGTTGAAACAACGTTTGTCATTAGTAAATAATATACAAAAATATAATTAATTTCCTAATTTGAACTGTTGATGATTGAATAATAGAAAAATATCAATTCTGTCAATAAAAATTTTGGTATATCACCTAATGTTTCACATAAAATAAGAGGTTGCCAAGAAAGAAAAAACTTTCTCCGACAACCTCAAATCACAATTTTTCTATTTTTTCTGAAATGTTTTAGGTATTACCACTTATAAAACAACCGATGCCTTTTACAAAAAAGACAAATCCATATTATTATAACACAAACGCCATCGTCCAAATCGAACCTGCCACGACAACAATGGCGATAAAAAAGCTGTATGCCATATTGATCGTTTGGATTTTGCCGCTGTCGCTTTCAGTCACGTGCATGAACATAAATAGCTGCAGCACTGCTTGTAACACTGCGAGTACGACGATTCCAGTAAGAATTGCCTTTGTCGCAAGCCCTGAAGAAAACGCAATCCACAATGCGGCAAACGTCAAAACAAGCGATAAAATGAACCCGACAATATGTTTCCAAGGAAATGTTTCATGGTGATAGTTTGTACCCATCTTACATCACCATCCCTGTCAAATAAACTAGCGTAAAGATGAAAATCCAGACAACGTCAAGGAAATGCCAGTACAAGCTGACAATAAACACTTTGCGTGCCGTTCTTGGCGTAAATCCTCGCTGCAAAAGCTGAATAATAATGAGCGTCATCCAGCCAATTCCAAGGCTCACGTGCGCTCCGTGCGTCCCAACAAGCACAAAGAAGCTTGAAAGAAACGCGCTCGTTTGCATCGTTGCCCCTTCGTGAACATAATGGATGAACTCACGAACCTCAAATGTGATGAACCCTGCCCCTAACAGAAGCGTCACCAATAACCATACTAGCAATCCTGTCAATCGGCGGCGGCGCATCTCAAATACAGCAAGGCCGCATGTGAAACTACTCGTCAAAAGAAGAAGCGTTTCAATCATGACATCTTTGATTTCAAATAAATCAGCGGTTGTCGGTCCATGACCAGTTCGTTGGAATAAGACAAGATAGGTGGCGAACAAGGTCGCAAACAACGCGACCTCAGCGCCAAGGAAAATCCAAAACCCTAAAATATTGAGGCGGCTTTCTTCCGTCCGATACTCTAATGGCATCGTTTCATCATAATGATGAGCTGCTTCTGCCATTCTTTATGCCTCCTTTCGCGTCAAACGCTCCGTACGCTTGATTTCGTCTACACTGATATAGTAACCGTCGTCATCATCAAACGAACGAAGAATTAAACCGAGAATGATGAATACTGCAGCGATAATCGCTAGCGTAAACCATTTAAACACAAGGCCGAACCCTGCAAAGAAAAAGGCAATCGATATTAAGAACGGGCGTCCGGAATTGCTTGGCATATGAATTGGTTTCAATTTCTCCTCGTCCATTTCAAAGCCTTTTCCGGATTTCTTCATCTCCCAATATGCATCCAAATCCTTCACTTCTGGAATCACCGCAAAGTTATAATGCGCAACCGGAGAAGATGTCGCCCACTCGAGCGTACGACCATCCCACGGATCTCCCGTCATGTCGCGCTCACCGTAACGTGCGCTATAGTAAATGTTATAGCAAAGCACAAGAAAACCGATTCCCATCAATGCCGCGCCAATTGTCGCGACTACATTGAGCGGCGTCCAGCCAAGTCCCGCAGAATATGTGTACATGCGTCGCGTCATCCCCATGAGTCCTAAGAAATACATCGGGAAGAAACAAACGTTAAACCCAATCATAAACAACCAAAATGTCCATTTTCCTAATCGCTCGTTCAACATATGACCGAACATTTTCGGATACCAATAATGCAGGCCGGCAAAGCAGGCAAACACTGTACCTGCGATTAAGACATAATGGAAATGCGCAATCAAGAAATAACTATTATGATACTGATAATCCGCCGCTGCCATCGCAAGCATCACCCCGGTAACCCCGCCGATGACGAAGTTTGGAATGAACGCGAGCGACCAAAGCATCGCCGTTGTAAAGCGAATTCGCCCTTTGCGGAGCGTAAACAGCCAGTTAAAAATTTTCACACCAGTCGGAATTGCAATCGCCATCGTTGTAATCGAGAAAAACGAGTTAACAGCCGCTCCTGCCCCCATCGTAAAGAAATGATGCACCCAAACAATAAAACTTAAAAACGCAATTCCAACGATGGAGCCAACCATCGCTTTATAGCCAAATAAACGCTTGCGAGCAAACGTACTAACAACCTCTGAAAAAATCCCGAAAGATGGCAAAATAACGATGTACACTTCCGGATGTCCCCAAATCCAGAATAAGTTTGCCCAAAGCATCGACATACCACCGTTTGCCATCGTAAAGAACTGTGTATCAAACAAACGGTCAAACGTCATCAATGCCAACGCTACGGTTAACACCGGGAACGCAAAAATAATTAACACACATGTGATCAGAATCGTCCACGTAAACATTGGCATGCGCATAAGCGTCATTCCTAGCGCACGCATTTTTAAAATAGTGACTAAAAAGTTAATCCCCGTCATGAGCGTACCAATACCGGAAATTTGCAAAGCGACCGCGTAATAGTTGTTCCCAACTCCCGGGCTAAACTCGTTCCCAGCAAGCGGAAAATACGCTGTCCAACCTGCATCCGGTGAACCGCCAATGACAAACGCAATATTAAACAACATCGCTCCGACAAAAAACAACCAGAAACTTAACGCATTTAAATACGGATACGCCACATCACGCGCCCCGATTTGCAACGGTACGACAATGTTCATCAGTCCAATAATAAAAGGCATCGCCATAAATAAAATCATAATCGTCCCGTGCGTCGTAAAAATTTCGTTATAATGTTGAGAGTCAAGAAACTTCATATTCGGTGCTGTTAATTGCGCGCGCATCAGCAACGCATCAACCCCACCGCGAAACAGCATCAGCACCGCAGAAATGATGTACATCACGCCGATTTTTTTATGATCAACCGTCGTCAACCATTCATCCCAAAGCCATTTCCACTTTTTAAAATACGTTAGAATAAAGACAATGCCGATTACCGTCAACACAATGGACACGTCCGCGGCATAAATTAGCGGCTCGCCCGTCACGAAAAATTCGCTCCACTTCATGTGCCTGTTCCTCCTTCCCTACAATGCATGCTATTGATGGCTTTGATGCTCCATGTGCATTCCTTCGTCATGTTCTGCATTCTCACGATGGTCTTCTGTTTTGCCCATATGATGGCTATTTTGTTTCGAATGATCCACCCATTCTAAATGCGTATTCGAAAACGTCATCCGACCAACAAGCCCCGGTTTTAAAATAGTGTCATATTTTTCTTTGCTTAGTTTCGGCGCGGTTTGCTGCACGTCTTTTACCCATTTGTTAAAGTCATCTTTTGTTTGTGCGACAACCTCAAACTCCATATGCGTAAAGCCTTTTCCTGTGAAGTTCGCGTTCCGCCCCATATACGAACCTGGCTCATCTGCTTCAAGGAACAATTCCGTTTCCATGCCATCCATCGCATATTTTTGTCCCCCTAACTGCGGTACCCAAAATGAGCTCATCGGACCGACTGATGTCAACTCGAATTTGACAGGAACGTCTTCTGGAATATTGACATAGTTCACCGTTTCGATATTTTGTTCCGGATAGCTAAAAATCCACTTCCAGTTTGCCGCGGTAACATGAATCGTCAAAGGTTTTACGCTCTTCTGAGACGGCTTTTCTAAGGCAAAGGTCGCTTTGACCGTTGGAATAGCTAGCGCTGTTACAATAATGATCGGAATTGCCGTCCAGACGATTTCTAATAGCGTGTTCCCTTCTTCTTCTGGTGGCTCGTAATTAGCGTTCTCTGGCTTTTCACGATACCGAATTAACACAACAGCAAATAACACAAAGACAACAACAATAATGAGCAACATAAAACCAACTGACCAAACAATTAAATCGTACTGCGTTTTCGCCACAGGTCCTTTTGGCTGCAATACGAGCATATTTTCACTGCATCCACTTAAAAAAATCAATAATGATAACGGAAGTAACGAAGCCCATTTCCACACCCTTTGCTTCATCGGTGTTCCTCCTTACATTTGCAAAATGACATCCCATGCTCAATACGTTTGTTTCTAACATATCAAAAGTGAAAATGTTTGAAACGGTTTTGCGAAAAAGTTCACAAATACGCAAAATTTTTGTCACGATTCGTTCAAAAATTGTTCATGAAATATTCGATTGTGTGGATAAAACATGAAAATGCGCCATTGAAACTACTTTTAAACAAAAAAAGGATTCGCTATCCTAAACGGGAATCTACTAAGTAGACACGTTAAGAAAAGCGCAAAGCGCCCGTCTATCGGCGAAGATCGCACAAGCCCTACCGAGGAGACTTAGCCGCCGAAAGAAGAGGCGGAACGACTCGAGCCGATGGCGCTTGGAGCTAGACAGCACTCCACCTAATCGTAAAATTTTATACTTTCTTACCTTATAAAAAAGCTGACCTTCCTTCGAAGATCAGCTTTTTTGAAACTGCATTTCCATCATCCGGCGTAGCCGCGGCTGAAGCGTTTGCCACATCCATTGTTCATATAGCGCCTTTTTCTCCGCAAACGGCAAATAATACGCCTCACCAGCTTGGCGACGCGCCCGCTCCGTCACGTCATATAGCGTTAAAGCAGCGGCGACGGAAATGTTAAAACTTTGCACAAATCCATGCATTGGAATCATAAACGTCCCATCCGCTAAACGAATGGCTTCATCTGATACGCCACGATGTTCATTGCCAAATAATAGCGCCGTCGGTCGCGATACATCGATTGCTTGTAATGGAATCGTCCCTTCCCCTAAATAGCTTGCGAACACTTGATAGCCGCTTTCTTTTAATTGTTGGATAGCAGTCTGAATGTCTTTCTTTTGCTGAACGGTCAACCATTTATCGGCATTGCGCGTCACAAACGGATTCGGCTGAAACGGGGCACTCCCTGTGACGACATAAACGTCTTGCAAGCCAAATGCTTCCGCGGAGCGAAGTACAGCCGCTTGGTTATGCGGGTCGTCGACCGCTTCGGTAATGATCGTGATATAGCGCGTTCGTTCGTTCAATACGTCATACATTCGCTTCAGACGTTCCGGCATAATCATTTCCCAAACCGGACGCATCTCTTCCGTTAATAATCCTTCTTGCTGCAGCTGTTCAATGAACGCTTTTGCTTCTTGCCCGTTCATTGTTTTCACCTTCGTTTCGCCATAATTTCTAAGGACGACATTCATTGTACAAAAATTTGCGGCAATAGAAAAGGACCCCTTCCTTGGAGTCCTTTTCATTATGCTAAGTACGCCTCGCGCACTTGTTCGTTGACAAGTAAGTCTTTTCCAAGCCCAGACATGACAATTTCGCCTGTTTGAATGACGTAGCCGCGATGAGCGATTTGCAACGCCTGGAACGCGTTTTGCTCAACGAGCAAAATCGTCATACCTTCCTCGTTCAATTCTTTAATAATTTCAAAAATTTGCTCGACGATAATCGGCGCAAGTCCCATCGATGGCTCGTCAAGCATTAGCAGCTTCGGCTGCATCATGAGCGCCCGACCGATCGCAAGCATTTGCTGCTCGCCACCGCTCATCGTTCCGCCTTTTTGTTGCAGGCGCTCTTTAATTCTCGGGAAATAATGAAAGACGCGCTCCATTCGTTCCTCAATGACCCGCTTATCTTTCACCGAAAACGCACCCATCTCTAAATTTTCCTTGACCGTTAAGCGCGGGAAAATTCGCCGTCCTTCCGGTACATGGGCAATGCCTGTCAACGCCGTCACGTGCGGTGGCGTGTTTGTAATGTCTTGCCCATTGTAAATAATTTTTCCGCTTTTCGGCTTCACTTGCCCGCTAATCGTTTTTAATGTCGTCGATTTTCCGGCACCGTTACTGCCGATTAGCGTCACGATTTCGCCTTCGTTTACCTCAAGCGAAACTCCCTTTAATGCGTGAATTCCGCCGTAAAATGTGTTAATATCTTCTAGCCGTAGCAAACTCATTGCGAGGTTCCCCCTTTACGAAGCCGTTGTAGCAGCACCTTTTCCTAAATAAGCTTCAATGACTTTCTCGTTATTGCGGATGTCATCAGGTGTCCCTTCGGCAATTTTTTCTCCATGGTCTAATACGACAATATGCTCCGAAATTTCCATGACAAGCTTCATGTCGTGTTCAATTAAGACAATCGTTAAATCCAACTCTTCGCGCATATTGTAAATGAGCTTTGTCAATTCGCTCGTTTCTTTCGGGTTCATCCCTGCCGCCGGCTCGTCAAGCAACAACACTTTCGGCTTCGTTGCAAGTGCGCGGGCAATTTCTAATTTCCGCTGCGCTCCGTACGGCAAGCTGCTTGCTTCTTCGTTATAGAACGATTCTAACCCAACGTATTCAAGAAGGCGATACGCTTCGCGTCGCGCTTCTTTTTCTTCTTTCCGCACGCGCGGCAAATTCAAAATGGTACTAAACAATCCGCCGTGAAGATGGTTATGCATGCCAACCATGACGTTTTCCAATACGGTAATTGCGCCGAATAAGCGGATGTTTTGAAACGTGCGGGCAATTCCTTTTTTCGTCACTTGATGCGGCTTCAATCCGACAATGGATTCATTATTTAATAAAATCTCGCCACTCGTCGGCTGATAGACGCCTGTAACCATGTTAAAAAATGTCGTCTTTCCAGCACCGTTCGGGCCGATGACGGCCGTAATCGAACCTTTTTGCACTTCCATGTCGATATTGCTATTGGCGACAAGTCCGCCGAACTGTTTCGTCAAGTTTTTAACTGTCAAGATGGACATGTTGCGTCGCCTCCTTCTGTACGCCGGCGTTGATTAGTTTGTCTGCATCTTTTAGATCCTTTTCATCGAAGACAGGGTTTTTCGCCGGCAACAACCCTTGCGGACGGTAAAGGGCAAAGAGAATTAAAATGACCCCGAAAATAAACCGCTGCATTTTCGCTGGAGAAAGCGCATCAGGTACGTTAATAACCCCATTTAAGCTCAATTGGTTCAGCCAGTTCGTCAATTCCGTCAACACTTGCAAGTTCAAAATCGTTACAAGCGCTGCCCCAAGAATAACGCCTGGCACACTGCCCATTCCTCCTAAAATAACCATGACGAGAATCGTAATCGATTCAAGCAACGTAAAGCTCGTCGGGTCCACGAACGTTTGCTTCGCCGCAAACACAACGCCCATCATTCCTGAGAAAGAAGCACCGACCGCAAACGCCATAAGCTTTGTTTTCACAAGGTGAATGCCCATCGCCTGTGCAGCGATCTCATTTTCCCGTACCGCTTTCCACGCGCGGCCGATTTTCGAAAATTCAAGACGTCGCACGGCGAAAATAACGGTAATTAAAATCACTAGCACAATATAGTAAAATTGGTTCGGATACATAAAATCGATACCGAACAAACGCGGTGGTTGGACGGACGCAAGCCCCATCGCACCGTTTGTAATGTTTACTGGCTTGTCCAAGTTATTGAAAATAATGCGGATAATTTCCCCGAATCCTAGCGTAACAATCGCTAAATAGTCACCTTTTACCCGCAATACCGGCACGCCGAGCAAAATCCCGAATAATGCCGCCACAAAGCAACCGATGAAAATAAATACCCAAAAACTTTCCCCGGATAACGGATAATGCCCAAACGGCATAAAGTTGTTCGCCTGACCAGTCGCAAAAATTCCATATGTGTATGCACCGAGCGCGAAGAAGGCGACAAACCCTAAGTCCAAAAGTCCTGCCATTCCGACAACAATGTTTAACCCGAGTGCCATCGCGATATAAATACCGACTAATGTCGCAACTTCCATGTATGACTGATACGCTTCCCCTTGGCTCGCAGCAAGCGGCAGCAGTACGACCATTACGACCCCGCCAATCAGCCATTTCACGCGGTTAGAAAACGTTGTGAAATAAAGAAGCAACAGCGACGACAATAGAAGCAAAAACGCAACGACTGACTTTTGTGCCAAATATAGGCTAAAAAACGTAACGACGATGTATAAGCCAACGACGATAGCCTGAAGGCGCTTGTTTTGTTGGATCGTATGGAGCACATTTTTCATCTCGATCACCTACACTTTCTCTATTGACACTTTTCCGAATAGCCCTTCTGGCTTGAAGATTAGTACGATAATTAAAATCGCAAAGGCAAATACGTCTTTATACTCTGCGCCAAGTACGCCGTGTGAAATAACTGGTAAATTCGCCGCCGCGAACATTTCCATAATTCCAATCAAAATACCGCCAAACATCGCTCCACGAATGTTGCCGATTCCGCCTAAAACGGCAGCCGTGAAAGCTTTTAATCCTAGAATAAACCCGATATACGGGTCGATTGTGCCGTATTGAATCGCAAATAATACGCCTGTTGCTCCTCCTAATGCAGAACCGATAAAAAATGTAAGAGCGATGACTTTATTCACGTTTACCGACATTAACGCCGCTGTTTCCCGGTCTTGCGCCACAGCGCGCATCGCCATTCCCCATTTTGTTTTATTGACGAAAAAGTCCAACGTCACCATCATAATGACTGCTACAATTAATACGATAAAAAACGAAGATTTGACCGATGCATCGTTAAATATCGACGAAATAGAGGAAGCTTTAATCCCAATTTGCCCGCTAAACAAGCTTGGTCCCGTTAAAATGTAGTTGCCGTTTTTCAATTCTGCGATAAAACGAACGATATCTTGAAGCAAAAACGAAACGCCAATTGCTGTAATTAACGTGATTAACTTCGGTGCATTGCGCAACGGACGATATGCCACTCGTTCAATTCCCATTCCAAGCAAACCGGTAACTACCGACGTAACCACAAGCACTAAAACAAGTGCTACGAGCGCTGGCATGGATGCCAACCAGCCGAATCCCGCAAACGTCAATAAAATCGCCGTTCCTACAAATGCCCCCGTCATAAAAATTTCCCCGTGGGCAAAGTTAATCAGTTCCAAAATCCCATATACCATCGTATATCCTAATGCGACAATCGCATAAACAGCTCCGAGCGTTAACCCATCAATTAACACTTGCGGCAACGTATGCAACACTTCATTGATCATTTTGTTCACCCGCCTGTTTTTGCTACTTTTACAGAAAAATCGCCCAGCTTTTTGTTCGTACATAACAAAAGTCTACCACCAACAAGCCGGGCGCAAAACGATGCCGGAAAGAAAAGGGTACGGCAAACATGTCATACCCTTTTCCGGTCATCCGTTTATTGTTTGCTTACTTCGTTCTCTAGCTTAGCCGGATATTTTGCTTCATCAAATTTGTAGATGTAAATTTTCGCATATTTGTTATCGCCTTTTTCGTCAAAGCTTACTTTTGTTACAACTCCTTGATAATCTTGCACTTTGCGAACTTCTTCTGCTACTTGTTGACGTGTTGGAAGCTTGTTGCCATTTGCTTTAATTGCATTTTCAAGTCCTTTAAGCAATACGCCCATTGCATCGTAGCCGTATGCAGAATAAGACTCGATCTCTTTACCGAATTTTTGTTTATATTTTTCCGCAAATTGTTTTCCAGCGTCTGTTGCTGTCGCTAAACCAGCAGCTGAAGTCATGTACGTATTTTTCACCGCATCGCCAGCGATTTGGACAAGCGTCGAAGAGTCTAGCCCGTCACCGCCCATAATCGGCACATTAATGCCTTTATCGCGCGCTTGTTTAATCAATAAACCACCTTCTGTGTAAAGGCCGCCGAAGTAAATTAAGTCAGGTTTTTTCGCCAATACTTGGTTCAAGACGCCGTTAAAGTCTTTTTCCCCAACGGTAATTCCTTCAAAACCAAGAATTTGCGCACCAAGTTCTTCCGCGCCTTTTTTGAACGCTTCCGCTAAACCAGTACCGTAAGCGGTTTTGTCTTGAATGATAAAGATTTTCTTCGCGCCAAGTGTTTCAACGGCGAATTTCGCGCCTGCAGGTCCTTGGAAATCGTCACGGGCACAAATGCGGTTAACTGTTTTTAGCCCGCGGTCTGTTACGTCTGTTGCTGTGTTTGCTGGAGAGACCATTGGAATGCTGTACTTTTCATAAATTTCTGACGATGGAATCGCTACGCCGGAGTTTAAGTGACCAACAACACCAAATACTTGTTTATCAGCGCCGATTAACTGCGCGTTCGCTACCCCTTTTTTCGGGTCGCCTTGGTCATCGTATGGAACAAGCTCTAATTTAAAGCCAAGCTTTTCAAAGTTCGCTTGTTGTTCTTCCAACGCCAATTGTGCACCGAGTTTAATGGACTCGCCCAACGTCGCGCTTCCACCAGAAAGCGGGCTTTGCGTCGCAATTTTAATGACGTTGCTGCCGCCACCGCCACCTCCGTTTCCACCGTTATTGGCAGTGTCGTTTTTCTGACCACCTGAGCATCCGGCTAAAATACCGACTGCCAGTGTCGTTGTTGCAAGAATGGAAAGCGTTTTCTTTAAGACCATTCGAATCCCCCTTTTTCACTTTTGAAAATTTTTTTTATTTTAAGAAAAATATAATATGAATTGTCCAAATAGACAAGCATTATTTTTTTACTGGAAAAAACTTTTTTCGTCATAATGCGCTTTCTAACACGGGAATAATACATTTATGACGCTTTTTCGGCACAATATTTCGTCCCTCTAAATATTATCGTTACAAAAGTTACTAAATATTTTCCTATTGCAATTCAGTGCTGTTTTTTTAAAAAACGTGATGTCCATCACATTTGCTCAAAATTTCACAAATCATTCACGAATGGGTACTCCCGCTTTTTTATAAATGTAGTATGCTATATCTAGAAACTGTTATATAGATTTTTGCGACTCTGTTATAGTCTTTAATAAATAAGGGGGAAGCTGATATGGAACAAATGGTAATGACAAAAACTCCGTTAGATCCGTGGCGAAACTTTAAAGGATCGAAATGGAAAAAGGAAATTAACGTCCGCGATTTTATTTTAAACAACGTCACTGTGTACTATGGAGATGAATCGTTTTTAGAAGGACCGACGGAAGCAACGAAACAGCTATGGGAACAAGTGATGGAATTGTCGAAACAGGAGCGGGAAAAAGGCGGCGTTCTTGATATGGACACCGAAATCGTTTCGACGATTACTTCCCATCAACCTGGCTACTTAAACAAATCGTTAGAGAAAGTCGTCGGTTTCCAAACTGATAAACCGTTTAAACGTTCTCTTATGCCGTTTGGCGGCATTCGCATGGCGGAACAATCGTGCGAAGCGTACGGCTACGAAGTGAGCGACGAAGTGAAAAAGATTTTTACGGAATATCGTAAAACGCATAACCAAGGGGTGTTCGACGCCTACACAGACGAAATGAAAGCGGCGCGAAAAGCTGGGATTATTACTGGTCTTCCTGACGCATACGGCCGTGGCCGCATTATTGGTGACTACCGCCGCGTGGCATTATACGGCGTTGACCGCTTAATGGAAGAGAAGAAAAAAGACTTGCGCAACACGGGCGCACGGACGATGAGCGAAGATATTATTCGCCTTCGCGAAGAACTATCGGAACAAATTCGTGCGCTTCAAGAATTAAAACAAATGGCGCTAAGCTACGGCTACGACATTTCGGAACCAGCACGCAACGCTCGCGAAGCATTTCAATGGCTATATTTTGCGTATCTTGCAGCGATTAAAGAACAAAACGGCGCGGCAATGAGCTTAGGGCGTGTATCAACGTTCCTTGACATTTATATCGAGCGCGACTTGCAAGAAGGGGTCTTAACAGAAAAAGAAGCGCAAGAACTCGTCGACCATTTCGTCATGAAATTGCGCCTTGTCAAATTCGCAAGAACGCCGGAATATAACGAGCTATTCAGCGGCGACCCGACATGGGTAACAGAGTCGATCGGCGGCGTCGCGATTGACGGACGTCCGCTTGTGACGAAAAACTCGTTCCGTTTCCTTCATACGCTTGATAACTTAGGCCCGGCGCCAGAGCCGAACTTAACCGTGCTTTGGTCGAAACAATTGCCGGAAGGCTTTAAAGAATATTGCGCGAAAATGTCGATGAAAACAAGTTCGATCCAATACGAAAACGACGATTTAATGCGCGCAGAATTCGGCGACGATTACGGCATTGCGTGCTGCGTATCGGCGATGCGAATCGGTAAACAAATGCAGTTCTTCGGCGCGCGGGCAAACCTTGCGAAAGCATTGCTATACGCGATTAACGGCGGTGTCGATGAAAAATTAAAAATCCAAGTTGGTCCAGAATTTGCACCCGTTACTTCGGAATACTTAGACTATGAAGAAGTCATGCGCAAATACGACCAAGTGTTAGAATGGCTCGCAGAGCTTTACATTAATACATTAAACATTATTCATTACATGCACGATAAATATTGCTATGAGCGGATTGAAATGGCGCTTCACGATACGCATATTTTACGCACAATGGCAACTGGTATCGCTGGATTGTCGGTTGTGGCTGACTCATTAAGTGCGATTAAATATGCGAAAGTAAAAACAATCCGTGACGAAAATGGCTTAGCCGTTGACTTTGAAATCGAAGGCGACTTCCCGAAATACGGAAACAACGACGACCGCGTCGACTCGATTGCTGTCGACATTGTCGAACGGTTTATGACAAAATTGAAAAAACATAAAACATATCGCGATTCGAAGCATACGACATCGATTTTAACGATTACATCGAACGTCGTATACGGCAAAAAAACAGGAAATACGCCAGATGGTCGCCGCGCAGGCGAACCGTTTGCACCAGGGGCTAACCCATTGCACGGCCGCGACACAAAAGGCGCGTTAGCTTCGTTAAGCTCTGTCGCCAAATTGCCTTATGAACATGCACTAGACGGTATTTCGAACACGTTCTCGATTGTACCGAAAGCACTTGGGAAAGACGAGCAAACTCGCGTCCGCAACCTTGTCGCCATTTTAGATGGTTATGCAGAAAAAGGCGGACACCATCTCAACATTAACGTCTTTAACCGTGAAACGTTGTTAGATGCCATGGAACATCCGGAAAAATATCCGCAATTAACAATTCGCGTTTCTGGATATGCGGTAAACTTTATTAAATTGACGCGCGAACAACAAATCGATGTCATTAACCGCACATTCCACGAAAGCATGTAATAAACTCCCCCTCACGCCTCGCTGTTCGTGAGGGGGTCATTTCTATTTGGAAGGAGAAATTTCCATGAAAGGATTTGTTCATTCGATTGAATCATGCGGCACGGTAGACGGTCCTGGCCTTCGCTACGTCGTTTTTATGCAAGGGTGTTTGCTGCGCTGCCAATATTGCCATAACGCCGATACGTGGGAAATTGGCAAAGGAAAAGAAATGACCGTCGAGGAAATTATCGCTGACTTACAGACGTATCTCCCATTTATTACTGCCTCCGGTGGCGGAATTACCGTCAGCGGCGGCGAACCGCTTTTACAGATCGATTTTTTAATCGAACTATTTAAAGAATGCAAAAAGCTCGGTATTCATACAGCGATCGATTCGTCTGGCGGCTGCTACACAACGGAAGAGACGTTTCAACGAAAATTAGATGAGCTGCTTCAATATACGGATTTAATTTTGCTCGATTTAAAACATATCGATGAAAAAAAACATCGTAAACTAACTGGGAAAACGAACACCCATATTTTACAGTTTGCCAAGCTCTTATCCGAAAAGCGAATACCGGTTTGGATTCGTCACGTGCTCGTTCCGACGATTACCGACGACCCAGACGATTTGCGCCGGCTTGCCGCGTTTATTCGGACGTTGAACAATGTAGAGAAAATTGAAATTCTCCCTTATCATAAATTAGGAGTATATAAATGGAAAGAACTCGGGCTTGCATATCCGCTCGAGGGCATTGAACCACCTTCAGAAGAAACGGTTCAAATGGCGTACAACATTTTGCACGAAGCTGCCCCTCTTACGTAAGAGGGGTAGTTCGTTTAAACACGCGTTTCAATTGTTCCCACGTCACTTGCTCTGTTCGTGCGACAAGCCAATCTGGTGACAGCGGAGCTAAATGCTTTCCAATTCCGACCGAGAACATGCCCGCTTGCTTAATCGCTTGAATGCCTGCCTCTCCATCTTCAATAGCCACACAATCACGTGGATTGACACCTAGCTCGCTTGCTGCAGCTAAAAAAATCTCCGGATGGGGCTTCAATTGCGCAATCGTTTTCACGTCTACAATAACATCAAAAAACGAGCGAATTTCGAGGCGCTCTAAGACAGTGAATGCATTAGAACTAGACGATGCCAATGCGATCGGCACACCGTCGTTGCGAATCTGTTGCAAAAGCGAATACATTCCCGGCAATATATGTTGCGGGGTTAATTGCTCAATTAACTCCCGATAATACATTCCTCGCCGCTCCCCAAGCTTCATCTTTTCCTCGTTCGTCCATTCACATGCTTTTTCTCCAAGCAGCGCTTCAACCATCGCCTGTCGGCTCATTCCTTGGAGCTGCTGATTGAGCCTGCGATCAAACGGAACACCAATTTCATCCGCAACCCGCTTTGTCGCAATATAATATAACTCCACCGTATCGGCAATGACCCCATCTAAATCAAAAATAACGGCTTGAATCATTACGACCCTCCTGTTTTTTACCTATCCACCAAAACTAGCACCTGCTTACTTTCAACAATAAGTAAGTCAATGTTATTTTTCAATAAGAAAAGCGTAAAGCGCCCGCCTATCGGCGAAGATCGCACAAGCCCCACCGAGGAGGTTTTCTTACCTTTCAAAATAAAAGCTGAGGCAATTGCCTCAGCTCCAGAGGGGAGGTTAGGGATCTATGATTATACTCCTTTAAACGCTTGTCGGTAGATGTCTGCTAAATCACTGACAAGCGGGAGTTTCGGGTTAGCGGTTGTACATTGGTCTTCAAAAGCAAGTTCTGCTAATTTGTTGACTTTGCTTTCGAATTCTTGCTTGCTGATGCCGCATGCTTCAATGCTCAACGGAATATCCAATTCTTTTGCGAGCTTAATGATTGCTTGGATGAGGCTTTCGACGCCTTCTTCCGTCGTTCTTGCTGGCAAGCCGAGCATTCTTGCGATTTCCGCATAACGTTGATCGGCAATGAAATATTCGTATTTCGGGAAGGCAGTAAATTTCTTCGGCTTCGTTGCGTTATAGCGAATAACGTGCGGCATTAAAATCGTATTCGCGCGTCCGTGTGGAATATGGAATTCCGCACCAAGTTTGTGCGCTAAACTATGGTTAATGCCTAAGAACGCATTCGCAAACGCCATCCCTGCAATTGTCGATGCGTTATGCATTTTTTCACGAGCTAATTCATCGTTGCCATTTTTATATGCTCTTGGCAAGTATTCGAATACAAGCTGAATTGCTTTCATTGCCAAACCGTCTGTGTAGTCGTTTGCCATGTTCGATACATATGCTTCGATCGCATGTGTTAATACGTCCATTCCTGTATCGGCTGTGACATGTTTTGGCAACGTCATGACAAATTGTGGGTCAATGATCGCAACGTCTGGCGTCAATTCATAGTCTGCCAATGGGTATTTTACATTGTTTTCTTTATCGGTAATGACCGCAAACGATGTCACTTCTGATCCTGTTCCGGACGTTGTCGGAATCGCCACAAATTGTGCTTTATGACCAAGCTTCGGATATTTGAAGACACGTTTGCGAATATCTAAAAATTTTTGTTTTAAGCCGTGGAAGTCTGTTTCTGGATGTTCGTAGAACAACCACATTGCTTTTGCTGCGTCCATTGCCGAACCGCCGCCAAGCGCGATGATGACGTCTGGTTGGAAGCTTCTCATCATTTCGGCGCCTTTCATGACCGTCGTAAGCGATGGATCTGGCTCGACTTCTGAGAAAATTTCACAATGGACGTAGTCCGGGCGTTTCCGCAAATAGTAAAGCACTTTATCGACATAGCCAAGTTTCACCATGCCAGGGTCAGTAACGATAAATGCTTTCGAGATATTCGGCATTTTCGCCAAGTATTGTGTCGAGTTTTTCTCGAAATAAATTTTTGGCGGTACTTTAAACCATTGCATATTGACCGTCCTTTTCGCCATTTTCTTGATATTAATGAGGTGGATTGCACCTACGTTCGTTGATACCGAGTTTCCACCAAACGTACCGCAGCCGAGCGTTAACGATGGAATGTAGGCGTTATAAATGTCGCCGATTGCCCCTTGCGAAGATGGTGCGTTCACAATGATACGGCCTGCTTTCATCCGTTGTCCGAATTGAGTAATGACATCTTGGTCATCGGAATGAATGACTGCCGAGTGTCCTAATCCGCCGAACGCTAGCATTTCTTCGCAACGTTTTAATCCTTCTTCTGTACTGTTCACTTTATAGCAAGCCAATACCGGGCTTAATTTTTCACGAGAAAGCGGATATTGCGGTCCGACGCCTTTTAATTCCGCCACTAACATTTTCGTGTCTTTCGGTACGTCGACACCAGCCATTTTCGCAATTTCGTATGCCGGTTTGCCGACGATGTCCGGGTTGACAGCACATTTGTCTTCGTTAATGACCAATTTTTCTACTTTTTTCTTTTCTTCTTCATTTAAAAAGTAGCAACGATTGTCGATCATTTCTTTTTTCACTTGGTCGTAAATTTCTTTATCGATAATGACCGCTTGTTCCGAAGCACAAATCATTCCGTTGTCAAATGTTTTCGATAAAATTAAATCGTTAACTGCGCGTTTAATGTTCGCTGTTTTTTCAATATAGCAAGGTACGTTACCAGGGCCTACCCCTAATGCTGGTTTTCCTGAACTGTACGCAGATTTTACCATACCAGCGCCACCAGTCGCTAAAATGAGTGAAACGCCTGGATGCGTCATTAATTGTTGCGTTGCTTCCAATGAAGGAGTTTCAATCCACTGAATACAATATTCTGGCGCCCCTGCTTTAATCGCTGCATCACGCAACACTCTTGCTGCTTCGCTGCTACATTTTTGTGCAGATGGGTGGAAAGCAAAAATAATCGGGTTGCGTGTTTTAATGGAAATTAATGCTTTGAACATCGTCGTCGATGTTGGGTTCGTGACTGGTGTCACCCCCGCGATAACCCCAACTGGCTCGGCAATTTCCACAATTCCTTCATGCGGATTTTCGCGAATAATGCCAACCGTTTTATCGTATTTAATGTTGTGGTATATATACTCTGTGGCAAAAATATTTTTAATAATTTTATCTTCATATACACCACGTTTTGTTTCTTCTACTGCCATTTTCGCTAACGGCATGTGCTGATCGAGTCCAGCGAGCGCCATTTCTTTGACAATTTTATCGATTGTTTCTTGGTCGTAGTTGCGGAATTTTTCTAGCGCTTTTTGAGCGTTTGCGACAAGCTGGTCGATCATTTTTGTCACTTCGGTCTTTTTCTCTAATACTTTTTCTTCCACCGCCATGTTGATGCCCTCCTATCAATTTGTGAATAATTTCACAATAAAGAAGAAAAATTTTAGATGAGCGTTTCCTCATCTAGTACACTTTCATTATAAACGATGTACCGGCATGCAGGTATGTCAATTTTGTGAAATGTTGAGCAAACTTTTTTCTAATAAAACGGGCTACCTTCCAAAGTAGCCCACCTCTTTATTCACAAACTGGATTTCGGGGAATTTTCGTGAACGAGATATCGTTATACATACGTGTGTTCCGTTTAATAATGACAACATAGTTCACTGTCCATATATAAGAAGGAATATCGTTTCCTTCTTCAAACATCATCGCCTCAAACTCGTCACCAATCATTTCTTCAAAGCTTTCTAACGTATACGTAGCTGCGTCTGTCGAAAAGTCCCGCCATTCACAAAGAATCATCGTCCTCACTCCTACCTGCTGTTTGTCTTTATTGTAATATGTTTTTCCTTATTATCACGTACAATACATTGAACAAATTATGAATCTTGTATTGTCATATATGCTTGACGTGGGTGGTTTGGCTGCTCAGGATATTTCAACCGTATTTTTCCTTCCTCTAATAATTTAGACAAGTAGTTATTGCGCAATCCGTCTGCCGTCCGCTCCAATAAATAGGACAATTCTTTTAGCATGAGCGGGCGTTTCGCACAAAGCTGTAAAATAATTTGCTCCATCATCGCTGGAGAAAGTCTTCTTTTCTTCCGCGCTAAAGAAGCAATTTGCCATAACGAATCCTCCACCTCTATATGCTCCTCACCGCTTTTGTTATTTACGGACTTAGAATGTTTATTTACGGAGTCCGGCTTGTTATTCACGGAGTTTTCGCAGTTATTTATGGAGTTGATATTATTGTTTACGGAGTTGAATTCGTTATTAATGGAGTTAGGGGAGTTATTTATGGAGTAACTCCCATTATTTAAAGAGTTTGAATTTTTATTTATGGAGTTCGGCGCATCATTTATGACGTCGGTAGTTAGCTCCTCTCCCCAGTCAACAACGTCTTCCTCTTCATGCTGTATTACCAATAGTTGTTCTTCTGTTTCAGGTGTCACTGCCATTTCTTCTGGAAACATGACAGCGCTCGGTTCTGTCGGTAATACAAATATCGTACGTGCTGGATCCGCTTGTTGAATAATCTCCGGCTGTTTCCAACGTTGTCCTTTCCATACGGACAAAAGGTATGGTAGCCCAAATCCTGCTCTTTTGCATAACCCAATTAAAATAAACATCTTAAACACATTCGGATTGCGTAAATGGCTCATTCCACTTGTCCAAGCAGATTCTACCGGAATGCGAAGCAATCCCGGATTAGAAAGCCGATAGGTGTTACGTTCTTTCTCAATAACAATCCCGCCTTCTCCGAAATAATCGGCATGAACAAGTGCGTTAATGACCGCTTCATGCAACGCTGGCACTATCGACCGCTCATGCAGTGGAATGGTTTCCATCACTTTAAAATAAAAATCGTATACGTTTCCTGACCATGTCCCATCTTGAGAAGTAAACCGCTTCGACCATCCGTTTTTAGGAATCTCCTGTATTTCACGATACTCTAAAAAATATTGCGGCAATACTTCTGTAATAATTCGCTCTTCACTAAACATTAAGAGGCCAGCAATCGTAATACCTTCTTTACTGCTGTTTCTCAATTTCCCCCATGCACCAATTTTGTATAAAAATTCTTTCATCTCTAACCCGTTCCACGGATGATTCGGTTTTGCCTCCGCAAATTTTTCCCGATAATGCTTGACAGATTCAAAATTTAATTCGTTCAACCCGTAATGTTCTAAAATGACGTTATCTTGCCATCCAGAGGATTGATGCTCTAAGTTATTTGTATAATTATTCACTTCCAATCTCCCTCTTACGCTATAGTATGAAAATAAACCCCTTTTCTCTCTGTTTCTTATTTTATCACCTTTCTTGGAACGAGAGGCAAAAAAGAAAATGAACGAGTCACGGATAATTTTTTTAGTTTAAGGAAATTTATGTATGTAGATGGAATCATAAGGAGGAATAGCGAATGCACTCACTTCCACAATTTGTCGAACCGTATTGGCGCACGTCCACCGTGCTCCCATCTTTTTCGCCATTAACGGAAAATATTCATGTCGATACAGTCATCGTTGGCGGCGGTATTTCTGGCATTACAACTGCCTATTTATTAGCGAATGCTGGGGTAGATGTTGCGCTTATTGAAGCCGACCGCCTATTAAACGGAACAACAGGGCACACTACCGCAAAAGTGACAGCGCAGCACGATCTGATTTACGATGAGTTGCTTCATCATCTCGGCGCTGAAAAAGCGAGGATGTACTATGATGCCTGCACAGAGTCGATGCAATGGATAAAAACAACGGTTGAGGCACAACGTATCGACTGCGATTGGAAAGAGGAAGAGGCGTACATTTATTCAACAATCGACGATTCGCTCCATAAACTAATCAACGAATGGAAAGCGTACGAAAAACTAGGCATTGCCGGTGCAGTCAAAGAAACGATGCCGCTATCGATGCCGATTCGTGCAGCGCTCGTCATGAAAAACCAAGCCCAATTTCATCCGTTAAAATATTTACAAAAGCTTGTCGAAATCATCCTGCAAAAAGGTGGAAAAATATATGAGCAAACGCCCGCGGCTGATGTCGAGCAAGGGGAAACGTTAACCGTCATTACAAGGCAGCATAAACGGCTCACATGTCGCCATCTTGTCGTCTGTTCCCATTTTCCGTTTTATGACGGCGGGTTTTATTTTTCGCGCATGTATGCGGAACGCTCGTATGTGCTTGCCGTTCAAAGTGATAAAAAATATCCTGGCGGCATGTATTTAAGCGCCGATGAGCCGAAACGGTCGATTCGTTCGGTGAACACGGCTAATGGGGAACTACTTCTTATTGGCGGAGAAAGCCATAAAACCGGGCAAGGAATACCGACAATCGAACATTACGGAGCATTGCGGTCGTTTGCGTCCGAGTTGTTTCCGGTCACCGCCATTCCTTATCGCTGGTCCGCCCAAGACTTAACAACGCTTGATAAAGTGCCGTACATCGGCCATATGACGGCCAACACACCAAACGTCTATGTCGCGACAGGATACCGAAAATGGGGGATGACAAACGGAACAGTGGCAGGCTTGTTGTTAAGCGATTTGATTTTAGGGCGGGACAATCGCTACAGCGAGCTTTATACGCCGTCGCGCTTTTATGCCGACCCGAGCGTCAAACACTTCATCATACAGAACACAGACGTCGCTAAACATCTCGTGGAAGGAAAAATCGAAGTTATCGTGCGGACACCAGATGATTTGGCAAACGGAGAAGGTGCGGTTGTTCTTGTAAACAATAAACGAGCCGGAGCCTATAAAGACCAAAACGGAACCCTTTTTCTTGTCGATACGACGTGCACCCATCTGGGATGTGAAGTCGAATGGAATAGCGGCGACCGCACATGGGACTGTCCATGCCATGGCTCTCGTTTCTCTGTCCACGGTGACGTCATCGAAGGTCCCGCGCAACAGCCATTACAAAAAATCGAATGAGCATGGAGCGATCTCCTTGTTATTTAGGGGATCGCTCTACGTTCATTCCGATCCGAAGCGACGCCGCAATGTGACGGGCGGTACGCTCTATGTAATCCGCAGCCTTTTCCATCGCTTCCGAAAGCGATACAACACCTGGAACGATCGTATAAAGGGCGTCTACTCCATAATCGAGAACAACGTCGCTGTCGTCTGCTAGCGACCCCGCCAATGCAATGACCGGAATGTTTTTCGTTTTTGCTGCTTTCGCAACGCCAATTGGCACTTTCCCATAAACGGTTTGGCTGTCGATTCGACCCTCTCCTGTCACGACAAGCGACGCATTCGCTAACTTTTCCGCGAATTGAACCGCTTCTAATACGATGTCAATTCCTCGTTTTAATTCGGCAGGCAAAAATGCCAATAACCCTGCACCGAGTCCTCCTGCCGCTCCAGCACCAGGAACATTGATTTGTTTCCCGAGCGTTTTAGCGATGATGTCTGCATAGTGCTGCAAATGGTCATCTAGCTGTCGCGCCATTTCGAACGTGGCGCCTTTTTGCGGCCCGAAAACAAACGACGCTCCTGTTGGCCCTGTTAACGGATTCGTCACGTCGCACGCGACATCAATCTTGACGTGTCTTAGCCGTGGATCTAGCAAAGACACATCAATGTGTGCTAGTCGCGACAGGCTGCCGCCACCAAAGCCAACTTCTTCCCCGTTCTCATCTAATAGTTTTACTCCGAGCGCTTGCGCCATCCCTGCACCGCCGTCATTTGTCGCGCTTCCACCGAGTCCGATGATGATATGCTGTACCCCATAATCAAGCGCTGCCTGAATAAGTTCACCTGTCCCACGGGTTGTCGTAACGAGCGGATTTCGCTTTTCCCGCGGGACAAGATGCAACCCTGACGCAGCCGCCATCTCAATCACCGCGGTTTTTCCGTCGCCAAGCAAACCAAAAAAGGCGGACACCGGTTCACCTAACGGTCCGGTAACTTGCTTTTCGATGATTGTTCCTCCTGTCGCATCTACAAGCGCTTGAACCGTTCCTTCTCCACCGTCCGCAAGCGGAACTTTTACATACTCCGCCTCCGGAAAGACACGACGAAATCCTCTTTCGATGGCGTTAGCAACTTCCAATGCCGACAAACTTTCCTTAAATGAATCCGGTGCAATGACAATTTTCATCTTCGCTCCCTCCCTTATTTCCATGGTACTGTCAAAAGTTTTAAAGACGTACCCCGATTTTTTGTTGATTTTACGCAATGAATGATAAAAAAAGCTTGCCACCCCTACTGTTTGCGGTATGATTGAGGTAACGACACACACAACCACCCAAACAAAGGAGTGACAAGCTTGTTACCTCAATTATTAGCGTATTTGTTTGAAATAATCAAGACCCAATATCAAATCATTATTTATTTGATGGGGGCGCTTCTCGGGAAGTCCCTCACCAACGTGGATGCCGAAGAACCTGTGCGTAAGCCATATCAAAAACTTCAAGTCGATGAGCTACCGGTCATCGACACGCTTCCGCGTCTGGACTATCGCCAACTTCTTGTCGAGTACGAACAAAAACATGGGCGACCGTTAAAGCCGATTCAACGACGCACCAACGCCAAAGCCACCGTCCCAGATACACTGACCTGTCCGCAATGCCAAGCACCCTCTGCCTATTTGTATGCCAACAATGGCGGAAAGGGACAGTATCAGTGCAAAGTGTGCCATGGCCGATTCAATCACCGAAGCCGGTTTGCCAAGCAAGTCATCATGCGTTGTCCGCACTGCTTAAAGACACTAGAAAAAATCAAAGAACGCAAGGATTACTACATCTACAAATGCAAAAACGATGATTGTTCGTTCTACCAAACGAACCTTCGACGGATGAACGCAAGCGAGCGTAAACGGTTTAAACAGGAACCACACGCCTTTAAAGTTCGGTACATCTACCGCGAATTTCTGTTTGACTTTCAGCCGTTGGCACCGTCCTCTCCGAAAAAGCCAAAAGTGGATGTGTCCCGTCTGTCGGTGTCTTCTCACACGTTAGGGCTTATCTTGACGTATCACGTCAACTATGGACTCTCTGCGCGGAAAACGGCGAGTATCATGAAAGACGTCCATGGGTTGTCGATTTCTCACCAAACGGTCATCAACTATGCCAACAGTGTTGCGTTGATCGTCCAACCTTTTGTCGATCGTTTTCCGTATGAGTTGTCCGGCTCCTTCTGTGGCGACGAGACGTATATTCGCGTCAAAGGGCGCTGGCATTACTTGTTCTTTATGTTTGATGCCGTGAAAAAGGTCGTGCTGTCTTATCGGGTCTCCCCCAATCGGGATACATTCTCTGCCATCCGTGCGATCGATGACGTCCTCAAAAAGCTGCCGTCGATCCCTAAAGACTTGTCTTTCGTTGTCGATGGCAATCCGATTTACTTGTTAGCACAGCACTTTTTCGCCCAACACGGAATTTCTTTCGATGTCCGCCAAGTCATCGGACTGACAAATGAGGATCCCGTGTCCGAGGAATATCGACCACTCAAACAGATCATTGAACGATTCAACCGAACGTTTAAAGGCAACTATCGACCCACTCATGGATTCGGCGCAGAAAAAGGCTCCGTTTCCTTTGTCACGCTCTTTGTGGCGTATTTCA